>JANNMV010000279.1:0-4414 GCA_031398205.1 Pseudomonadota bacterium
GAAGTGGTGACCGGTGGCATCGGCGAGGCGCTTATTGCCACCGGTGCGGGTTTGCTGATCGCCATCATCGCGATTGTATTTCTGAATTATTTTAATAAGCGTGTGCGCCTTGCCTTGCACCAAATGGAGTTGCTTAAGATCATGGTGATCAATCGCTTGTATGGCGGTGGTTCGGCGCATCACGGTGTGGCGGCGACGGATCGCTCGGGGCGGGTCGTTCCACCGGTCACCATCGCTAGGCAAACACCATGAAACGCCGCGGCCACAGCTATTTCGATGTGGATAAACCGCGCATCGAAATCATCCCTATGATCGACATCATGATGTTCCTGCTGGTGTTCTTTATCGTGATTACGTTGCGCATGATCCAAGGCACCGGCATCCAGCTTGATTTGCCGAGTTCCAAGACCACGCAGGATTTAAAGCCGACGCAAATCACCATCGGCGTGCAGAAGGATGGCGCCATGTACATCGACGGCCAGGCCTATAGCGCCGAGGCGATGAAAGCGAAGTTGGAAGAGGCAAAAAAGAGCAGCGACAAGCTTGCGGTAATTCTGGCGGGCGACAAAGAACTCACCTATCAAAATACCTTGAAGGTGATGGACGTCGCGCGTTCCGCGGGAATTTCTCAGGTCGGCCTCGCCGCGAAAGCCGAGAGCAACTAAGCTCCCGATGATGGCAAGGAAAGTTGGTCTGAGGGATCCGCTCTGGGCGCGTCCGGCGGACGAGCGCGCGCACAGCATGTCGATGCGACGCGCGTTGCTGCTGGCGGCGATCGTCGAGTTATTACTATTCCTGCTGCTCTATCTGGCGATCATGAATTCGAACGTTAAGTTCGACGAGCCGCCGCCGATGATTGTGACGTTGGAGCAGATCGAAGAAGAAAAAAAACTCGAAGGCGAAAAACCCCAGGCGGCGCCGAAGAAGGAAACACCCAAGGCGCCGGCGCCGGAGCCCGCCGAGCCAACCCCGCCGCCGAAACCGGTGGAAAAAGTCGTACCGGTTCCGCCGCAACCTACGCCTATTCCCAAGCCAGAAACGCCGCCGCCTCCCGAGCTGGAACCACCGCCCCCTCCGCCGCAGCTGGAACCACCGCCCCCTCCGCCGCAGCCGGAACCACCAAAACCGTTGCCGCCGCCACCACCGGCGCCACCGAAACCGCCGCCACCACCACCACCGGAACCGCCGAAGCCGCCCCCTCCGCCGCCCAAGCCGGCGCCTAAGCCGGCACCTAAGCCGACGGTCGTTGAGGTGAAGCCCGCGCCGCCACCGCCCCGTCCGCTTCCACCGCCGCCGCCGAAGCAAGAGGTCAAGACCGTCGAGGCGCCGACGCCGCTGGCGATTGAACCACCACTGCCGCCGCCACCCGAGGTGGCCCGGCGACCGTTGCCGCCGCCTCCGCCGAAGCAGGAAATTAAAACCGTCGAAACGCCGAAGCCGGTTTCTGTCGAGCCCAAACCTGCGCCACCACCGCCGCCGCCACCCGAGGTGGCCCGGCCACCCGAGGTGACCCGGCGACCGTTGCCGCCACCTCCGCCGAAGCAGGAAATCAAGACGGTTGAACCGCCGAAACCCGTGTCGGTGGAACCGAAGCCGGTTCCGCCGCCGCCACCACCACCCGAGGTGGCCCGGCCACCCGAGGTGGCTCGGCGGCCGTTGCCGCCACCACCCCCGAAGCCGGAGATCAAGCCGGTTGAACCGCCGAAGCCCATGTCCGTGGAACCGAAGCCGGAGCCTAAACCGGCGCCGCCCCCGCTGCCTCAACCGCCCAAGCAAGCGGTGAAAACCGTCGAGGTTCCCAGCGCGCCCATTGCAGTCGAGCCGAAGGTTGAGGCGCCAGCCGCGCCACCCGCGGCGAAAGCCGAAGAAGGCAAGGACAAAAAAGACGAGGATGTCGGCAAGGACAAAGTCACCACGCCGCCGCCCCCACCCGAGGTGGCCCGGCGTCCGCCGCCGCCGGCGCGCATCGCCGAGGCTTCAGAAGATGATGACGAGGACGAACCCGAGCCAGTTGAGGAAAAAAAGGTTATTAAAATTCGCGTGCTCGAGCCAAAAAATAAGATCAAGCCGCCGTATCCGAAACAGGCCTTGCGTATGGGTGTTGAAGGCAAAGTGCGGGTTCGCCTATTGGTCGATGGCAAAGGAAAAGTGAGCACCGTTACGATTTTGGAATCCACACCGAAGGGTATTTTCGACAAGACCGCGAGCGACACGGTGAAGAAATATATTTTCGAAGCCGATGGCACCGAGTTCGGCGTGGAACAGGAGTTTATTTTTAGAGTGCAAGATTATTAGTGAGATCGGCATGAAGTTCAAAAACCTTCCCGGTACCGACATGAACGTTTCTCAAGTCTGCCTCGGCACTATGACCTGGGGCGAACAGAACAGCGAAAGCGAAGCACACGCACAGCTCGACCACGCGGTGGGCCAAGGCATCAACTTTATAGACACTGCGGAAATGTATCCGGTGCCGCCGAATGGCAAGACGCAAGGGCGCACCGAAACTTATCTCGGTTCGTGGCTCGGGCGCCGGCGTCGCGATACGTTAATCATTGCGACAAAGGTGGCCGGTCCCGGGCGGCGCGATTGGATTCGCGGCGGGCGCACCGATCTCACGCGCGAGGTGATCGCCGAAGCGTGCGAGACCAGTCTCGCTCGTCTGCGCACCGACTACATCGATCTATATCAAATTCATTGGCCGCAGCGCAACGTGCCGAATTTCGGCGCGACTGAATTTGATCCCAACAAAGAAAAGGATGGCCCGCCGATCCGCGAGCAAGTCGAGGCGATGGCGGCGCTGATTAAAGCGGGAAAGATTCGCCACTACGGGCTATCCAACGAAACCGCATGGGGCGTGTGCGAGTTTCAGCGCAGCGCAAAGGAACTCGGTGTGCCGGGCCCCATCACCATCCAAAGTAGTTACAGCCTAGTGTCGCGCAACGTCGACAATGATCTTGCCGAAACGCTGTATCGAGAAAACATGTCACTGCTTGCCTACAGCCCGCTGGCGGCCGGTATTCTATCCGGCAAATACATCGGTGGTGCGAAGCCGCCTAACGCGCGCTTCACCTTATTCGATTCGCTCGGCGTACGCTTTCGCCCACCCATGGTCGCCGAGGCCGTGGATGCGTATGCCGCACTCGCCAAGGGGCGCGGCTTAACGTTAGTGCAACTGGCGCTGGGCTATGTCGCCAGTCGTTGGTTCCTTGGCAGCTCGATCATCGGGGCGACGACCTTGGCGCAACTCGAAGAAGATATCGCCGCCGCACAACTCGTCCTCGATGCCGATACGCTAACCGAGATTCGCACGATTCAAGCGCGCTATCCCAATCCGGGCGCCTGATAACATCATGGCAATGTGGCAAGAATCCTTGTTTGAAGTCCTGAAAACCAGCGGCGTCAAACTCGTCAGCTACGTGCCGGACGCCGGTCACGCGCACCTGATTTCGCGCGCTCATGCGGACGACTCAATGCGCGCCGGCGTGCTCACCACCGAAGAAGAAGGTGTCGCGTTCGCCTGCGGCGCTGCGCTCGGCGGTGAGCGCGCGGTGTTGCTGATGCAAAGTAGCGGCGTTGGCAATTGCATCAACATGCTGTCGTTGGTTTCTGTCGGACGCTTTCCGTTTCTTACGATTGTCACCATGCGCGGCGAGTGGGCGGAATTCAATCCCTGGCAAGTGCCCATGAGCCAAGCGACACAAACTGTGTTGGAAGCGATGGGCGTGATTGTCTATCGCGTCAGCGACGTGGATGAAGTCGCAAGCACGGTCGAAGCTGCAGCGCGTTTCGCATTTGACAGCGATCAAGCGGTCGCCGTTTTGCTCTCGCAAAAACTTATCGGCCGAAAAAAATAGACGGCGGAAAAATGAGCGACGGCAAAAAACTAAATCGCCGCGATGCTGTAACAGCATTGATGAGCGCGTGTCCGGAAGCGTTAGTCGTCGCCGGCCTCGGCTCATCGGCCTATGATTTATTCGCCGCCGGTGATCGCGATTTGAATTTTTGCTTATGGGGCGCCATGGGTGGCGCTGCGTCAATGGGATTGGGTTTAGCGCTCGCACAACCGAGCAGATCCGTTGTCGTCCTGACCGGCGATGGCGAACAGCTTATGGGTTTAGGCTCACTCGCCACCATCGGCGCGGCGCAGCCAAATAATCTCACCGTCGTCGTGCTCGATAACGGCCACTACGGCGAAACCGGCATGCAAAAGAGTCACACCTCGCTCGGCACCGATCTCACCGCCGTTGCAGCCGCCTGCGGATTCGCTTGGTCAATGGATATTTCCGCGATGAGCGATTTACCCGCCCTAGCGAAACGCATTGACGCCAAACAATCCTGCGGCCTCGCGCGCATTAGCGTCAGCGCCGATGAACTGCCGCGCGCGTTGCCAAATCGCGACGCGGTGTTTTTGAAA
>JANNMV010000328.1:0-2404 GCA_031398205.1 Pseudomonadota bacterium
GTACGCGGTGACGACTCGATTATCCGCGTCGAGTACACGGCGCAATTCGACGGCAAGGACTATCCGATTACCGGTTCACCGATAGCAGACACCGTGTCGCTGAAGCGCCTCGATGCCAACACGACCGAGCGGACCGACAAGAAGGGCGGAAAGGTGGTGCAGACCTTGACGCGGAAGCTCTCGAGCGATGGCAAGACAGCGACGGTCACCTATAAGGGGACCGATGCCAAGGGGCAGCCGTTCAACAACGTGGGAGTGTTCGAGAAACAGTAGGGGTGCCGTACTCGAGTCGATTGGCATGTATGGTCGTTTGACTCGATACGCCTAGCCACAAGAGCCCCTCTGACATCATGTGGGAGGGGCTTTTGCGGCAGGTGACGGCGGCGAACCCGAAGCGGCGGACGAAGAACCGGCGACGCGGTTCGCACTCGGGAAAACACTTGGAACAAATGGGGTCAGCCTTTTTTAGTAAAGGGAGGAGTGGCCCCGAAATCGGTTCATGAGCCGTGCGCGGTATCGGCAGCATCGACACAGGCAGATCGCAATCAGCCTTGCTTTAACGGTAGTTTAACGGCTTAATAACGGAAGCATTCACTTCCTAGAAACTACCGACAAGCTATGCCATTTACGCCGAAATTCACCATCACCGCGAAAGTTGCCGGTTGCTTGATGCGGATCGAGGCGGCGAAACAAGCGGTGCAGGATTTACCGATCACGCCGTCCGTGCTGGCGACACTGCGCGAAACGGCGCGGCTTTTCTCCACGCACTATTCGACGCTGATCGAAGGCAACCGGCTGACGCAGGAGCAGGTATCGAAGGTGATCGACGACAAGCAGCATTTCCCGGGGCGAGAGCGTGATGAAAAAGAAGTGCTGGGCTATTACGCCGCACTGGAAAAATTGGAACAGCTTAGCGCTTTGCAAAGTGCTGTCACCGAAACCCACATCCAAACACTGCACGCGCGGGTGATGGCCGAGGGTCGCAACAAGGTGAAGCCAACGCCCTACCGTGATGGCCAGAATGTCATTCGCGACAGTCGTAGCCGTGGCATCGTCTATATGCCACCTGAAGCCAAAGACGTGCCGAAGCTGATGAAGGAAATGGTTGCGTGGGTAGCCACTACCGAACATAAGGAATTGCCGTGCCCCATACGCGCCGGTATCGCGCATTATGAGTTTGCCACCATTCACCCCTACTACGATGGCAATGGCCGCACGGCGCGACTGCTTACCACGCTCATTCTGCATTTAGGCGGCTATGATCTGAAAGGCTTGTATTCGCTGGAAGAATACTACGCGCGAAATCTTGGCGATTATTATGAGGCGCTCACCGTCGGCCCATCGCACAATTATTATGAGGGTCGGGCCAAAGCGGACATTACCAAGTGGGTGGAATATTTCTGCGCAGGAATGGCGGATAGTTTCGAGAGCGTCAAACGCCGCGCGCAGGAAGCCTCCAGCAGCGGCGCACCCGATCGCTCGCCTGCGTTACGCCGCCTTGACCCGCGCCAACGCAAAGGGCTTGAATTATTCCGCGATAGCAACACGATCACCAGCCGCGATATCGCCCGCCTGTTCGGAATTTCGGAGCGCGCCGCCCGCAATCTGCTTACTGCGTGGGTGGACGACGGCTTTATATTGATCGCTGACCCGGCTAAGAAAAGCCGAAAGTATCGGCTGGAGACAAATTATCAGGCGATCCTCTAGCATTAGTTGCCTCAAGCTCTCAGGTTGGAGAAGCAATGCGACTTCGGATGTTGGCGCCCGATCCTGATCCAAGAAAAAGGTTGGGTTGCGCATGCATTGCGCGGAAATAAGTGGCCTTGATTACGATCGCAATACCTGCCCGGCCCTGGCTTCGGTCAAACTTCCATTGGCGAACACGCATTCGCCGTTGACGATGGTGTAGAGAACGCCGCGCGAGGGCATGACCATGCGCTTGGCGCCGCCGGGCAGGTCATAGCGTCGCTCGCCGCGATTACCGGAGCCGACGCTGTGCGGATCGAAAATGGCGATGTCGGCGGCCAGGCCTAGCTTCAGGCGTCCGCGATCTTGGATGCCGTAGAAATCCGCAGGATCGCTGGTGAGTCTCCGTACTCCCTCCTCCAGCGTAAGCACCTGCTGCTCGCGCACCCACGTGCCGAGCAGGTAGGTGGGATAGCCGGAATCGCACAGCATGTCGACGTGGGCGCCGCCGTCACCCAGCCCGATGAGAATATCGGGATTGGCGAGGATTTCTTTCATGCGATCGACA
This sequence comes from Pseudomonadota bacterium, assembly GCA_031398205.1. Classification (GTDB taxonomy): domain Bacteria; phylum Pseudomonadota; class Gammaproteobacteria; order Burkholderiales; family JALYOK01; genus JALYOK01. The sequence goes on from JANNMV010000328.1 coordinate 2,255, forward strand.
CGATGATTAAAAGTCGAAAGCGTGAATTCGATTTCCAGATCGTCCTGCAGCGTCAAATCAAGGAACGCATCGACGCCGTCTTTTCCTTGCGCCTTGGCAATGTCGGCGATGGTCTGGCCCTCGAACTGTTTTAATTCCGATGAACGCACT
>JANNMV010000372.1:0-6298 GCA_031398205.1 Pseudomonadota bacterium
CCAGCGACCATTTATTTCTGCATTTGGACTTGTATCACCAGCAAATCATGCAAGGCAATCTCGCGCAAACGCTGCGGGAAAATATCGCCATCACGCGCCATATTCAGTTCGCCGGGGTGCCGGGACGGCATGAGCCGAACATCGGCGAAATCAACTATCCGTTTTTGTTCGACCTGATCGACGAACTCGGTTATCGCGGCTGGGTTGGCTGTGAATATCGGCCGATCGCGAAAACCGAATCCGGACTAAGTTGGGCAAGCAAATATGGCATTGCGCAGCGGCCGTCGTAGGATGGGTAGAGCGCAGCGAAACCCATCACGGGCGCTGAACTACTCCGCGTCCGGCTGAGCACTAGGCGCCGCGTCCTGAAACGGTTTCAGCGCCATGCAATGTCGTTCGATGCGCACCAGCGTCGGAAATGCATCAAGCGCAATATTAAATCGCCGCGCGTTCGCAAGTTGCGGCACCAAACAAATGTCCGCAAGTCCCGGCACATCGCCATGACAACAATGCCCCGTCGCTGGATCATTGGCCAGGCGGGTTTCCAACGGCTCCAAGCCCGAGACGACCCAATGTCGATACCATTCATCTTTCTGTGCTTCCGTCACTTTTAAATCTTTCACCAAATAACGCAACACGCGCAGATTATTCAGCGGGTGAATCTCGCAAGCGATCATCAACGCAATCGAACGAACTCGGGCGCGCTGCGCCGCAGTCGCGGGCAACAAGGCCGGCTCGGGATACACCTCGTCAAGATATTCTATGATCGCGAGCGACTGCGTTAATGTCAGATCGCCGTCTTGCAAAACCGGAACCAGGGCCTGCGGATTGAGCGCACGATACTCCGGCGCGAATTGCTCGCCACCGTTTTTCACCAGATGAATGATCGCTTGCTCGTATTCCAATCCCTTTAAGTTGAGCGCGATGCGCGCGCGAAACGCGGCCGAGCTACGAAAGTATCCATACAGTTTACGCATGGCTAACCGATGCTGAAATCAAGCGGCGAAAGACCTGCAATGCGTGCCTCGATTCGATCGCCCTTTACCAGCGGCCCAACACCCGCCGGCGTGCCGGTGAAAATCAAATCGCCGGCTTTGAGTTCGAACAAACCCGACAAATGGGCGATGATGTCCGGCACGTTCCAGATCATTTCTTTCACGTCGCTGATCTGCTTCACCTCGCCGTTGACCGCCAATGTTATAGCCGCTTGGCCCACATGCCCGCTGGACGCTTGGCGTAGCGCGCCAATCGGCGCGGCGCGGTCGAATGCCTTGCCAATGTCCCAAGGCCGGCCTTTATCTTTCATGGCCTGTTGCAAGTCGCGGCGCGTCAGGTCTACACCCACGCCATAGCCAAACACTAGGTCCAGCGCGGCTTCTGGCTTGATGTTCATGCCACCGCCCTTGAGCGCGACCACTAATTCAACCTCATGATGAAAATTCTGTGTCGCCAATGGATAGGGAATCACACTCCCGCTCGGCGCCACGGCATCGTTCGGCTTGCAGAAAAAAAATGGCGCTTCACGCACCGGGTCCGCGCCCATTTCGCGCGCGTGTTCGGCGTAGTTACGGCCGACGCAATATATGCGGTGGACGGGAAATTTTCTGTCCGATTGCTCGATGGCGACATGGGGGACATCCCAAAGGGGTAACGCGTAATTCATCGTGGTTCCTAAATGTTGAGTTGATTATGGCGCGGCAAATTTTCAATGCCTATTGTAGTACGATGGCGCTATCGATTTTACTCGCGATAAGTCATGCCTCGCACAACCAATACCAATGCCGATCAACAGCATGCCAGCCTGGAGAGGCGCTTCGATACCGGGTGGCCTAGGGCCATTAGCATTGCAGGCAGGCAACTTGAAGTGCTGCGTCTGACCGGCGCCTCAGCCAACCGGCCGACAATTGTTTTCTTACACGAAGGATTGGGTTCGGTCAGCCTGTGGCGCGATTTTCCGCGGCGCGTCGTCGCCGCGACGGGATGTTCCGCTCTGATTTATTCGCGCTACGGTTATGGCCAGTCGGACGTTCTCAACGAGCCGCGTAAATCGGATTATATGCATCGAGAGGCGCTGGACGTGCTGCCGCAGTTGTTAGCAAAATGTGAAATAGAAAAACCAATTCTGTTCGGGCACAGCGATGGCGCGTCGATCGCATTGATCCATGCCGGCGCGGGCCATGAAGTCGCCGGAGTGATCATCGAAGCGCCGCACTTATTCGTTGAGAAAATTTCGCTGCAAGGCGCAGCGCAAGCGGCGCTCACCTATCGCACCACCGACCTGCCGCAAAAACTGGCGCGCCATCATCGCGATGCCGACAAAACCTTTTGGGGCTGGCATGATATTTGGACCAGCGCAGAATTTCGCGATTGGAATATCGAGTCCTCCGTGGCGTCAATTCGCTGCCCAATCTTGGCCATCCAAGGCGAACAAGACGAATACGGTAGTGCTGCGCAAGTCCACGCGATCGCAACGGCCTCCCCCAGTCAAACATCCGTACATTTGCTTGCCGATTGCGGCCACACGCCGCATCGAGATCAAACCGCCGTCGTGCTTGAAGGGGTAGCGTCGTTCATTAATGCGCTATAGGGAGCGAAAGCCGCCGACCCCGTGCCATGCATAGGGCGCCATGACAAGCACCCGCGTCCGGCGTAGACTAAAGCCATTAATTTTCCTCCGGTGAGGAGACTGATGACTATACGATCAGGCGAAGAATTCCGCGATGATGTGCGGAAAAAATTGCCGCCCGAAATACTGGCGCCGTTGACTCGGCTCAGTTCACTGCGCTCAAGCCTAGCGGTTCTGTATACGTTTGGATTACTCGCATTGATCATCGCTGCCGCAATTGCCAATTGGTCGTGGTGGGTCGCGCCTATTGCCATCGTATTAATCGCGCCGTTACAACATGGGCTGTTCATACTGGCCCATGAAGCGGCCCACTACCGCTTGTACGCGAACCGCAGGTTGAATGATCTAATGGGACGATTCATCGGCATGACCGGCGGCGTCTCCATGTGCAGCTATCGCGTCATTCATCGGTTGCATCACAATTATCTCTACCAGCCGCAAGACCCTGACATCGCCTTGCACGGCGGCTACCCGCGCGGTAAGAAGTATTTGATCAAAAAATTGCTGAAGGATTTGAGCGGTCAAACCGCGTTCAAAAACTACGCTTATTTTTTTGGCAGCCCGGCCATCAATCTGGAAACCAACGTCGCTCAGCGGCCACTGGATGACACGGCGCCTAAGCTACGCATCGCGGCGCTGCAAGACCGATGGATCGTCGTTGCGTTTCATGTATTGACGCCAATCATCATGTTTGCGCTCGGTTGGGGCTGGTACTACATCGTGCTTTGGGTGATTCCGCTGTTGACCTTGCTGCAGGCGATTCTGCGCTTGCGCGCGATTTGCGAACACGGTGCGGTAACCGATTTTTCTTCGCCCTTAACCGCGGCACGGACTAATATTGCAAACCTGTGGCAGCGATTTTTCATCTTTCCGCACCACGTGAATTATCATTTGGCGCATCACCTCTATCCCGCTGTGCCGCACTATAATTTGCCAAAGTTGCACAACGCTCTGGCACAGCACGGGATTTTAGTTAATGCGGAAGTCCGACCATTTCTTGAAACGTTACCGATTATTTTCGCGGAACGCCGGCCCGCGTTAACCATCGCTTAACCTATCGCGTGTTCCTGGGTGGCTTGTCGGTAGGCGTCAACCAGCGCCGTTGCATCCTGCGCACCGGACACGGCATACTTCCCGCCAAATACGAAGTACGGCACGCCGGTGATACCCAACTGCCGCGCGACGGCGTCTTCTTGCTGAACCGATTCAGTGCCCTTGTCCGACGATAAATAGGCGTCTACGGCAGTACGCTCCAGCCCCGCACCGGCCGCAATGTCGCTCAATACCGCGATATCGCCGATATCGCGAAGTTCAAGAAAAAACGCTTTGAACAATGCTTCCGCGACCGCGTCTTGTTGACCAAGCTCGCCCGCATAGCGAATCAGTCGATGGGCATTGATGGTGTTGGGTTGACGCTCGATTTTTTCGAATTGGAACGGAATGCCGACTTCGTTGCCAACCGCTGTGACGCGGGCATAAATTTCCTGCGCACGCTGCGGCCCGCCGAACTTCGCCGCGACGTATTCCTGGCGTGCCATGCCTGCCAACGGCATATCAGGATTAAGCTGAAAGGCGCGCCAATTGGGCGTCACAACCACATTCTGCTCGCCAAGCCGCACCAGTGCTTGTTCTAACTTGTGCTTTCCAATATAACACCACGGGCACACGATATCCGAATAGACGTCGATACTAACGGCCTCACTCATTTTGGTTTGACCCACGTTTCCGACCACGCCAGGCAGGCGCTGCTGGATTTTCGATCGCCGCGCATCTCCTCCCACGGCAGGCCGATCGTCACATCGCCGTCCATTTCCACTTGCGCCGCGCGCGCCGGGAAGAAAGTGCTGAAAACACCAATTGGCCGATTGTTAAAACCCGGCGGCTGGGTCAACACCAGCGGCGCGATGAAGTCGTACCACGTCAACGTGATTTCGTTTTCACTCGATGTCACGGTTTCGATAGCAGACGATTGCGCGTCGCCGTGGCGCATAAAGTCCGCGCTGACGATCGCTACTTTTTCGTCGGCAAAGGCGGGAAACAACAGCGTTTCGATATTGCGCTGCAGCCAGCGCGCAACGGCGACGTTATCGCTAAAAATTCTAACTTTACCGGCGGTCAACTCACTTTGCATAAATAGCGCGTGTCCCGCGCCTGCCGGGCACCACAACACCCGCCAGTGACTGATGCGGTCGGTTTGGGTTTTGCCGCCATCGTGGCTTAGGCGAATGAATGAATTCTCGCCGGTCATGATCGGATCGTTGGGATCAACAGGTGTAGCCATAAGTTCTCCTAAAAAATGTAGGGTGCATTCATGCACCGATTAATCTCGAAGGTGCAGAAATGCACCCTACAACGCTACCAACCCCTCTGGCTCTGCCTCGCCGCAATGCATGCCTCGAAACCCAGCATCCATGCGGCTCTTCAGGCATCACACCCGAAACTAACACGATTCTTTTCATTGCCGCGCCAACCCGCGCGGAAATACTCATGAAAGACGCACGGAAAAAAGTTAGAATCTGAAACGGATTTTGAACCTCTCTTTCTAACAATACAACTCGATATGAATATCCCAAATAAGACGTTCGTAATAACCGGTGGCGGTTCCGGGCTCGGCGCCGCGACCGCCCAGGCCATCATTAGTGGCGGCGGAAACGTCGTGCTCGTCGATGTGAACGCGGCGCAAGGCGAAGCCTTCGCCAAGCAACTCGGCGCGCAAGCACGTTTCGCCAAGGCGGATGTCACCAGCGAGGCCGATGTGAAAGCCGCCGTCGCCACGGCGATCAGCAGCTTCGGCAGCCTCAACGGCGCGGTGAATTGCGCCGGCGTCGGAGCGCCGTCCAAGGTGTTGGGCAAAGAAGGCCCGCATCCGTTAGACGTGTTCCAGCGCATTATAAATATCAATTTAATCGGCACGTTCAACGTCATCCGCCTCGCCGCCGCGGCGATGGCAACCAACACACCGGATGAAGGCGGTGAACGCGGTGTGATCATCAACACCTCGTCGGTGGCAGCCTACGAAGGGCAAATCGGCCAGGCGGCGTATTCGGCCTCGAAGGGCGGCGTCAACGCGATGACCTTGCCAATCGCGCGCGAGTTGGCGCGATCCGGCATTCGCGTCGTCACCATCGCGCCGGGTTTGTTCGATACGCCGATGATGGCGGGCTTGCCGGAAGCGGCGCGCGAATCGTTGGGGGCGCAAGTGCCCTTCCCTTCGCGCCTCGGCCAGCCGGAAGAATACGCCGCGCTGGCGAAACACATAGTCGAAAACACCATGTTGAACGGAACCGTGATCCGGCTCGATGGCGCCATTCGTATGGCGCCGAAGTAGTTTGGGCGATTGTCGTTATAATTTTCTGATGACTTCCCTACATGTCATTCCCGCGAAAACGGGAATCCATTTGGCGTTTCAAAGTCAGCATGGATTCCCGCCTTCGCGGGAATGACGGCGTGGCCTAGGGCCACAACAAATTAGGCCATCTCATTTAACTATGCTCTCTGACACAAGAATCAACGACGACATCGACGCACTACGCGACAGCGTACAAAAATTCGCGGCAGCCGAACTGGCGCCGCGCGCCGCCGAAATCGACCATAGCAACGAGTTCCCAATGGATATCTGGCGCAAGCTGGGTGACATGGGGCTGTTAGGTATCTCGGTTACGGAAGAATACG
>JANNMV010000339.1:0-2664 GCA_031398205.1 Pseudomonadota bacterium
CTCATTGTTCCCAGCACCGCTCCGGAGCCGATCGAGCAATATGCCTTACGCGTGGCTGAGCAATGGAAGATAGGCCGCAAGAAAGTGGATGACGGCGCGATCCTGGTCGTCGCCAAGACCGACCGCGCGCTGCGCATCGAAGTGGGGTACGGCCTGGAGGGCGCACTCAATGACGCCACCAGCAAGCGCATCATCAGCGAGATTATTACGCCGCGCTTCAAGCAAGAGGATTTCTATGGGGGCATTACTGCCGGGGTCGACCAGATCATCCGCGTAATAGACGGCGAACCGTTGCCGGAACCCAAAGCAAAGCCCGTCGGTGGCATTGCAGATATTCAGCAGTACATCCCCGTCATTTTTATTCTGGCACTGGTGATAGGCGGGGTGCTTCGCTCCGTGCTGGGCAGATTTCCCGGCGCGCTCGTCACCGGCGGCGCCGTGGCCATTGTCGCTTGGTTTTTTGCCGGCGCGGTAACCATCGCGTTGGTCGCGGGCGTGATCGCGCTCTTGTTCACGTTGCTCAGCGGCGGGATGGGCGGGCAAGGCATGGGTGGTCCGCATGGAGGATACGGCCGGGGTGGTTTTGGCCGCGGCGGCTTCGGTGGTGGCGGCGGCGGGTTTGGTGGTGGTGGCGCGTCGGGACGGTGGTAACGATGAATATCAAACGCATAGCGACACATCTCCTGCTGACCCACTGGCAGGTCAACCGCGCTTTTTCCAGCGAAACGCTGATCGCGATCGATAGCGCTATCAAAGCGAGTGAGGCCGCACACGTCGGAGAAATCCGTTTCGCAGTGGAAGGTGCGCTGGACGGCACAGCGCTTTTCAGGGGGCAGTCGGCGAGAGAACGCGCGATTGAAGTCTTTTCGCAGTTGCGCATATGGGATACCGAACACAATAACGGCGTGCTGATTTATCTGCTGCTAGCCGATCGCGACGTCGAGATTGTTGTCGATCGGGGAATTCATTCGAAGGTGTGCTCAGGAGAATGGGAGAAAATTTGCCGCAAGATGGAAACGGCTTTTAAACAGGCGAACTATGAAGGCGGCGTGGTTAGCGGGATTCAGGCGGTGACGCAGCATCTAACAACATATTTTCCCGCTGCCAGTGCTGGCCGAAATGAATTGCCGGACAAACCGGTGGTGTTGTAGCTCAATCAATACACAATTGAGCAAAAACATTTCTACTTCAACAAGGAGATAAATCATGCATTACATTGGCGAGAGTTTCTGGGGGATGCATTTTTTCTGGTGGCTGTTCTGGATAGTGGCGATGGTGCTGTTGTTTTCTCCGTTTACGCCGGTTTCGCCTGGCCGACGGCAGCAGACGCCGCTCGAGATATTGCAACGACGCTATGCCGCGGGCGAGATTTCGATGCAGGAGTACGAGGAACGCAAGGCCACGCTTGAGCGCGATGCCAAACCGGTCAAGTAGCGAGGTTTATGTGTCAAAGCAAACGTGAAAAATGGCGGAGCATTACCGTGTAGTTTTTATTCAACCCAATAGAAAGAGGAATCACCATGCAAACTGAACTTTTGAAAGTAACCGGCATGACTTGCGGCGGCTGCACCAGCAATGTAACGCACGCGCTTAAGGCGATTACCGGAGTCGGAGACGTAACAGTGTCGCTCTCGGCCGGCGAAGCCACGGTGCAATACGACGAGCGGCTGACCTCGCCCGATCAACTGAAATCGGCCGTGAAAGGCGCAGGCTATGGTGTGAATACCACCAACACTACTCAGAAACCTCAAGGTAAAGGCGGCTGCTGCGGCTAACTCGCTTGGGCGACGACAAGGATTGAATTGCGTGAATTCAAACAGCGCAGAGCTGCGGCACGCCCACTTTGATGCACTCAGGGTAAGGCGCGTTGCAGTTCGAGCAAGGTGCGGCGTGTGTCAGATCCTCGCGGCAAACCGGGGTGAGGGATTCGTTGACGTTCCGCTGAATCGACACGATATCTCGCAGTGAAATCGCCATCGACAGTTTAATTTAGTAGAGGAGCCAATCATGGAATGGATTTCGCAAAACTGGGTTTGGGTGCTGTTCTTCGCCGCCTTCATCGCAATGCATATGTTCGGCCACGGCGGCCACGGTGGACACGGCCGCGGGTCCGACAGCGCCGACAAGGACTCTAAGCCCACAGGTAAGGACGATTCGCAAAGCACTTCGAAGCAATCGGGTCATCAACATTAATCGTTGGATTTCGCGTGGAGGTGTCGATATGCTCAATATAAAAGTCGTGACATGGTCGTTGGCGATTTGGACCACGTTCTCGTTTGTGTTTTGTGTCGTCTACGGCCTACTGACGCCATCAGGCGTGCACATGTACGAGTTCCTTGAGCAGGTTTTGCCGGGATTCGAATGGTTGAGTTGGCAGAGCTTTTTCGTCGGTCTCATCCAGAGCTTCCTCTATGGGGTTTATGCAGGCGTGGTCTACGTGCCCATTTACAATTTTCTGCATCGCAAGTGGGCAAGGTAATAGATGGGCACGAAAGCCGACAAAACTGAATCGAGCTCGCACGCGCCCTCGATTTCAAAAAAGCGCTACAAGGACAGCCTCCACAAGCTCCAGATCGAACTGGTCAAGCTGCAGCGGCACTTCATCGAATGCAATGACAAGATCCTGATCATACTGGAAGGCCGGGATGCGTCCGGCAAAGATGG
>JANNMV010000352.1:0-2519 GCA_031398205.1 Pseudomonadota bacterium
ATCACGCCGGGTTTCGCGGACCGAAATTGATAAGCGCTGTTAGCCGGCAACATCCCTTGGTGGCCGCGCTTCAATTTCATCCAACCCATCTTTTTCCCAACGGGTTCGCCCGCAAGTTTGATCGCGCCGTTCTTTTCTGCATCGGTCACGGCGGGCGTAGCCAACTTAACCAAATGGATTTCTACTTCGCCATCCATGCAAAGCGCAAACTCATCGTGAGCGGCGCTGTACCACGGTGAATTGCCCTCAGCGCGAATCGCTTCCAACACATAGATTTGATTGATGCCCATCACGACTTTTTCATAGGGCTGGGACTTGCTGCAAATATCGAAGACATTGGAGAACGCGTAGTTCTTCGCATTGTCGTTGATGACCTCGACGCGCCCTTTCTCATACTTATCCAGGGAGCCGAAGACGGTGGTGTAACTAGACATATTTACTCCTCCAACCGAGTTAATTTGTTCGTATATCGAACTGAAGTTCTTAATAGGAACGATACGCCGACGCCAAGGCACTGTCAATTGGCGCGAATAAAAAAAGTGGCCATCGCCAAGTGCCGCACCTATCTTGCCTCTTCAGCTATAACGCCTGAAACGCCGCACTGCGCCTGGCGCCCAGGGCAATCGCTTTCATCGCCGGGTGATTGCCGCACACAGTTCGTTATGCGAACATGTGTTTCCATAGAAAACTCAACACCATGAGCGCCAGCGTCTCCACCAAAAAAACCCAAGGCATCGCCGCGACCTCACCCCGCCAGGGTGCAGGAATTACCGCCGCCGAACGACCAGTTCGTGCAATCCTTCGCGCGCGGCTTGTCGGTGATTCGTGCCTTCGGCCCCAAAGCCAGCGAGATGACCTTGACCGAAGTTGCCGACCGCACCGGGCTCACCCGCGCCGGTGCGCGACGTATTTTGCTGACCCTGCAACATCTCGGCTACGTCGCTGCCAACGAGCGCAAATTCTTTCTTACGCCGCGCATTTTAGATTTGGGCTATTCCTATTTGTCGTCCATGAAACTATGGGATTTCGCCGAGCCGGCAATGGAAGAACTGGTCGACAAGGTGCACGAATCCTGTTCCGCATCGGTGCTCGACGGCACGGAAATCGTCTATGTCTTGCGTGTGCCGACGCGCAAGATCATGACCATCAATCTCTCCATCGGCAGCCGCTTGCCGGCCTTTTGCACGTCGATGGGGCGCGTGTTGTTGGGCGATTTAGATGACGCGGCGTTGGATACGGTACTGAGTCAGTCGGAACTCAAGGCCCAGACCAAACTCACGGTGACCAACCCGACACGCTTGAAAAAAATCATCGCCGAGGATCGAAAAAAAGGTTGGTCGCTGATCGATCAGGAATTGGAGGAAGGCCTTTGCTCAATCGCCGTGCCACTGATCGATTTTAGTGGCCGCACCATCGCGGCGATGAACATCGGCGGCAACGTCACGCGAACTTCAGGTGCTGATCTTGTCAAAAAAGTGCTGCCCGAGTTGCAGGCGGCGGCGAACAAGATCAACACTGCGCTAAGATTACGGCGGCGTTAGTTTTTACCGCAAACTTATCCATTGTCATTCCCGCGAAAGCGGGAATCCATTTGGCGTTGGCAAATTTCAGTGCGGTATGGATTCCCGCTTTCGCGGGAATGACAATTTTATAGGACGTCGCTAATTAGAACCGCACCCTAAGCCCGCGCTGCCCTTGCAACTCAAACCGATTACAATATGAAACTATGCTAATCGCCACATCCATCTCGGCACAGGTAACGAACGACCAACCGCATGCGCCGCTCGAGAGACTCGAAGCTATCCTGCGCGCACTTGACCGTGCAGCCGTCGCCGTAAGTGGCGGTGTCGATAGCCTCACCCTCGCGCGCGTTGCCCACGATGTACTCGGCAACAACGTCACGATGTATCACGCGATCTCCCCGGCCGTTCCCCTAGAGGCCACCGAACGCGTTCGTGCACTTGCTCAGCAATACGGCTGGCAACTAAAAATCATCGACGCCGGCGAATTTGACAGCGCGGATTACATGCGCAATCCGGTAAACCGCTGCTTCTTTTGCAAAACCAGTTTATACAACGCGATCAGCGCCATTGCCAAGCAAACAAACGCGCGGATATTATCCGGCACCAACACCGACGACCTCGGCGAATATCGCCCCGGCCTGGAAGCGGCGAAGCGACACGACGTACGCCATCCCTTTGTCGAGGCGGGAATCAGCAAAGCCGATGTGCGCGCGCTGGCGCGGCAACTGGGCATGGATGATGTCGCGGAATTGCCTGCTGCGCCGTGTCTGTCGAGCCGGGTGGAGACGGGCATCGCCATCAATGCAGAAACCTTAAAGGCAATTCATGCGACGGAGAAATTAGTGAGTGCGGAATTAAAGCCGAAAACCGTGCGCTGCCGCGTGCGCGCGAATGGCGTAGTGATCGAACTTGACAACGCAACGCTCGCGTTGCTCGACGAAAAAACGCGTGAAGAACTGACCTCGGAAATCGGAAATGTTTTTCAGCAACGGGTTG
>JANNMV010000375.1:0-3710 GCA_031398205.1 Pseudomonadota bacterium
CTGGTTGCCTCCACCGGAAATTTTGTTGACGGTAGCCCACGCACGCGCGTCGGCTTCTTCGTCGCTCATTCCGCGTTCGTGATAGCTTTGCGAAATGTGCGCCGCTTGGCGCTTTTGTTTGTCGGTGTACGCACTCTTATCACCTCTTGGCATCTCTAAATCTCCTGGAATAGGTAGTTAAATTTCATTGCTACTGAAACGAGTGGAGCGGTTTATTTTCCCGATGCAGCGCTGTTAACTCGATTAGGGGGAAATCGCCGATCTGACTCTAAAAATTGGCGGTAGAATTGGTTTGTTGCGATTGATCACATTATCGGTTTAACGTCCAAATCGACGTATTCAACAGCAACGCAAACGTGACCCACAACAAAACGGGCGCCAACAGTAAACCCGCCGCCGGTTTGATGCGATAGAACGCCACGATGTTGATCGCTATCGCCAGCCATTGCGCAACGATACTCACTAAAGCCCAACCAGCACTGTGATAGCCGAAGAACAACGGTGTCCATAGCGCATTCAACAGCAAGTGAATCGCGTAAATGCTGAAGGCAGCGTAGCGTTGGTGTGCGACGCTGGAACTCCACGCAAGGTAACCCGCATAGCCGATCAGCGTGTATAGCACCGCCCATACCGGACCGAACAACCATGGCGAAGGGTTCCATGATGGTTTGACCAAACTCTCATACCAGGCGTCCGGTGGAAACGCCGTGCCGATTAGGGCGGGAATAAAAGCGATTGCAAGAAAAACCACGAGCGTCGCCACCGCGGCCCTTGGCACATTCAAATTCGACTTAGTTTGAGTATTGGCTGTCACGGCTACGCTGCTCAATCGTCAAATTTTATTTTTGCTTGTTTTAGGCACGATCGCCGAGCACTACCCGACAGTGCGTTACAGCGTTCTTCGGCGACCTCGTAATCGGCGGCCATGGATTTCTCGCGCGCTTCTAGCGCCGCGTTTTCTTTAGCATACGAGGCTTTCGCTTCGGCTACGCACACCTCCTTGGCATCACCGGCCAGCGAGTCGCATTTTTCCTTCGCGACCTTATAATCGGCCGCAATGATCTCCTCACGCGCATCCAACTTGGCCTCGCCGGTTCCCTCGAAATTGGCTTTCGCATCTGCGTTAGCTTTGCTGCGCGCTGCTTTAGCTTTTTGCACACAGATATCGCGATCGTTTCCGGAAAAATCTTTGCAACTTGCTCGTGAGGTGTTGTAATCGGCATCAGCTCGCGCCTTTGCGGCGTTGTACTCCGCTTTCGTTTGCCCCATTTTCTCAACTGCGGTTGCGTTTAAACTCATGGCGCTAAGCGCCGCGCTAGTTAACAACGCGAGAACCAATTTATTCATGACCTAACTCCTGTGGGATAAAGTAAGTCGCTGCATGCGACTCGTGGTGACTTCAATTGAATAGCCTATAGAAAAAGTCAGCAAACGCTGTGCCAGTGCCACGAAATGGCCGAGGCGCTAGAGGAAGTTGCACGCTAATAAGACCTTGGTGGGGTAAGCGAAACTTAAGTCTGGATGAGTAAGGGGAAGCTCAGCCGTTTTATGTAAAATTTACGCGCAAGCAGGGAATGTTTACCGATTCTATGTGTCAAGTCGCCGAACTATACAGTGGCAGCCCCGCGATTGGCACATCAAGTTTCTAGGCACAAGACTTGCTTGTGTTAAACGAGAGTAGGTAATTTGTCCGGGAATATCGGCGAATTGCGCGAATCGATGACTTCCTCCTCCTTTGCGATCAGGTCATCCCTCCCTGAAGTAAAGGTTTTTCATCCCCATTTCAGCCTCGGGGATTTTTTTTGCCTGTCGAACTTACTTACGCGGATCCGGGCATATACTTGAGGTCGCGATCTAACCTGCCGCGCGATCAATACTCAGCGGCGGCGCGCATCTAATTAATCAACTATTGTCCTTGCCCCTATCCACGGCTTCAGCATGCAATTACGATTAAGCGACAAAATACCGTGGGCGTTTGCGCTGGCATTGCTGCCGCTTGTGGTTATCATCATTGCCAGTTTCCGTAACACGTCCGCATTGCTGGAGGCCGGTCAATTAGTCCGCCACACCCAAGAGGTGAAGGTAAGTTTGGGAAACCTGCTGGCCCATGTCACCGATGCAGAGACGGGCATGAGGGGATTTGTAATAACCGGTAATGAGACGTTCCTGAAGCCGTATCACAACGCAATTAAGGTCATCGACCGCGACTTGGCCGATTTGCAAAGGCTGACTGCGGACAACGAGGAACAGACACGTCGGCTCGAAGCGATAAAATCCACTGTTGCCGAAAAAGTTAATCACATGTCCAGCGTCGTCGCGGTGCGCCGTTCCGATGGCTTCGCTGCTGCACAACGCCTCGTGGCAACGGAATACGGCAACGTAAAGATGGCTGACGTGCGCGTCATTGTCGGCGCAATGAGTGACGCCGAAAGCCAGGTTTTACAGCAACGGCAAGCCGCCAAGGATGCGCGCGCTCGAGACACGCGCATCGTGCTGGGTATCAGCGCTTTGTTGGGTTTCGCTCTCGCGGTGTCCGCGAGCGTTTCAATCAGCCGTGAACTGCGCAAACGCCGGCGCGTTGAAAACGAATTACGGCGAGCTTATGACGATTTGGACGAGCGCATTAAACAGCGCACGCAAGAGCTTGAACAGGTCAATGTTGTCCTGCGTCAAGAAGGGCTGGAACGTCAACGCACGCAAGAATTGTTACAGCAAAGCGACGAGCGGCTTCGGCACGCGCTTATCGCGGCGCGATTGGGCACGTGGGAGTGGGAGATAGCGACGGACCGCGTTACCACCTATGGACATTTGCTGCCGCTATTCGGTTTAGCCAACGAACAATTTTCCGGTAAGCGTGGCGATTTTATGGGCCGCATGCATGACGACGACCGGCCTCGCGTGGAACAACTTCTGCAACAGTCCATCCGCGGCGAGGTTGAATACGACACGGATTTTCGTGTCATTTGGCCCGATAACAGTGTCCACTGGCTAATGGCCAAGGGCGCGATGTTGAAAAACGACGCCGGAGAACCACTGCACATGATCGGCGTTAATATGGAAATCACCGACCTCAAAAACGCCCAACACGAACGTGAGCGTTTGCTGCTTAACGAAAAGGACTTACGCGCTCGGGCGGAAGCGGCGAATCGCATGAAAGACGAATTTCTCGCCACCGTCTCCCACGAACTGCGCACGCCGCTCAATGCGATACTCGGCTGGACGACGCTGTTACGCAAAGGCCAACTCGACGATCGAGGCATCGACAAAGCGCTGGAGACGGTGGAACGCAACGCCCGAAGTCAGACTAAGCTGATTGAAGATCTACTCGATATTTCGCGCATTACGACCGGCCACTTGAAGCTTGACGTGCAGAGTCTGGATTTGCCCAGCGTGATTCGTGCCGCGTTGGAATCACTGCATCCTGCCGCCGAAGCGCGGCAAATCAAATTGCAGGCGTTAGTCGACAACGCAGCGGGGCCGGTCTGGGGTGATCCGCAACGCATGCAGCAGATCGTTTGGAACCTGCTGTCCAATGCGATCAAATTCACGCCTAAGGGCGGCCAGGTGCAAGTGCAGTTGGAGCGGGTTAATTCCCATGTGGAGCTTGCGGTAAGCGATACCGGCCAAGGTATCAGTGCGAATTTTCTGCCGCATGTGTTTGAACGCTTTGAACAGGAGGATGCCTCCAGTAAACGCCAACACGGCGGCTT
>JANNMV010000384.1:0-3388 GCA_031398205.1 Pseudomonadota bacterium
TCATTCCCGCGAAAGCGGGAATCCATGGGTCGTATAAGGGTGCAGCGATCCCTGCGCTTACCAATTTGGATCAGTTGTTGCCCGGGAAACCGCCGCGGCCAAATGGATCCCCGCCTTCGCGGGGATGACACATTGGGGTTAAGCTGTGTATCGTGAAAGTAAAAGTAGCATTAACTGTGAAACACTACACTAGCGCGGGAGGCGCTGGTCCCGGATGCGCATCCTGCTTGATGAGTCCCTCCTAACGGCCGTGCCTTTACGCGCGGCTCGCTTGTAGCAATTACACGCGCCCGATAATTATCGCAATCCCCTGCTCTCGCGCGCTATCTACAGAGCGAAACCTTTCCCGGCCCGAGTGCGGCCTCGGGTGACGCCTTGCTGGATCATGCGCGCAGCACCGGCTCAACCGTTTATCACCCGGTCGGCACGTGCCGTATGGGCAGCGATGACCGCTCACCGCACGATCCGCCACGCGCGTACGTGGTGTCGAGGGTTTGCGCGTTATCGACGCGTCCGCCATGCCAACGATGGTGTCGGGCATCACCTATGCGGCGACCATCATGATCGCTGAAAAAAGTGTCGATGATCTGCTGCGATCTCGACGTTAGACGATTTTTTCTGAACGCAAACCTATCGACCAATGACCCTACGCTGGCAATTTTGGATTGACCGCGGCGGCACTTTTACCGACATTGTCGCGCGGAACCCGGCCGGATCGCTTCTAACGCTTAAGCTGTTATCCGATAACCCTGAACGCTACGCGGACGCCGCGGTTCAAGGTGTGCGCGAGGTGCTTGGCCTGAAGGCTACCGAGCCAATTCCGGCAGAGCAGATTGAAGTAGTCAAGATGGGCACCACGGTCGCGACCAACGCACTGCTGGAGCGCAAAGGCGCGCGCACGCTGTTAGTCGTCACACGCGGTTTTCGCGATCAACTGCGCATCGCCTATCAGGCACGCCCCAAGCTGTTCGTGCGCAAGATTGAGTTGCCCGAGTTATTGCATGAATCGGTGGTTGAGGTTGCCGAGCGCATTGGCGCCCATGGCGACGTCGTATTGCCGCTGGATGAGACCCAAGCGCGTATCGATTTGCAGGCCGCATTCGAGCACGGCATTCGCGCAGTGGCGATTTGCCTGATGCACGGCTACCGCCACACGCAACATGAGGTCGCGCTGAAGCGCATCGCCCAGGTAATTGGCTTCACCCAGATCAGCGTGTCCCATGAAGTCTCACCGCTGATGAAGTTTGTGTCGCGCGGCGATACCACCGTGGTCGATGCTTATTTGTCCCCTATTTTGCGGCGCTACGTCGAGCAGGTGCAATCCGCGCTCGGCGCTGTACGCTTGCAGTTCATGCAAAGCTCGGGTGGGTTGACGGACGCGAATAAGTTTCAAGGTAAGGATGCGATTCTCTCCGGCCCGGCGGGCGGCGTGGTCGGCGCCGCGGCGGTCACGCGGCTTGCCGGCTTTGACAAAATGATCGGATTCGACATGGGCGGCACGTCCACCGACGTGACGCATTTCGCCGGTGAGTATGAGCGCGCGTTTGAAACCGAGGTCGCCGGCGTGCGGCTGCGCGCACCGATCATGCGGATTCATTCCGTCGCCGCGGGTGGCGGATCGATCTGCACGTTTGACGGCAGCAAGTTTCGCGTTGGCCCGGAGAGCGCCGGCGCCAATCCCGGCCCGGCGGCGTATCGTCGCGGCGGCCCGCTGACGGTGACCGATTGCAATGTCATGGTTGGCAAGTTGCGGTCGGCGCTTTTCCCTCCGGTGTTTGGCCCGAGCGGCGATCAACCGCTGGATACCAATGCGGTGTTCGAGAAGTTCGCACACCTGGCGCTGGAGATCGAAAAAGCGACTGGCCAAAAGAAAACAGCGGAAACAATTGCCGCTGGTTTTCTGCGCATCGCCGTTGAAAATATGGCCAATGCGATTAAGCACATCAGTGTGCAGCGCGGCTACGACGTCACCGAATATACGCTGACCTGCTTTGGCGGCGCGGCGGGACAGCATGCCTGCATGGTGGCCGACGCGCTTGGCATTCAGCGGGTCTACATCCATCCGTTGGCCGGTGTCTTGTCGGCCTATGGAATGGGGCTGGCGGATGTACGCACGCTCAAGCAGGCGGCGGTCGAGAAGCGACTTTCTGATGATCTTTTGTGCTCGCTCAGCGCTGTGTTTGAAACCCTGAGCCGGCATGCGTGCGATGAAGTAACCGCGCAGGGTTTTACCACGGAACAACTGCACGTTGCGAAAACATTGGCGCTCAAATACGACGGCACTGACACGACGATTGAACTGCCGTTACAAACCAACACCGTCAGCGACTCGCTGGTGAATGCGTTTGAAACGACTTATCGCCAACGCTATGGATTCCTGATGCCGGGGCGTGCGCTGGTGGTCGAAGCGATTGCCGCGGAAGCCATCGCGCAAACGCCGGCGGCGCCAGAATCCCGTCTCGATCTGCCTGCCAGATCAACGGCATTACAATCCCGCGCCGAAGTGAACGTATTTTGCGGCGATGCGTTGCGAGTAACCCAGGTATTTTATCGCGAGGATCTGCTTCCAGGCGATGTTATCACCGGGCCTGCCATCATCAAGGAGCCGAATGCGACCACTGTCGTGGAGCCGGAGTGGCGCGCGTCGGTAACGCCGCACAATCATATCCTGCTCGAGCGCACAAAAAAGATTGCGCGCGTCCATGCGATCGGCACCACGGCGGATCCTATACTGCTTGAGGTCTTCAACAATTTATTCATGGCCATCGCCGAGCAGATGGGCGTCACTCTTGCGAACACCAGCTATTCCGTGAACATCAAGGAACGACTCGACTTCTCCTGCGCGATTTTCGATCCCGAGGGCAATCTCGTTGCCAATGCACCGCATATGCCGGTGCATCTGGGTTCGATGGGCGAAAGCGTGCGCGTGATTCTGGAGAAGCGTGCGAAAAGTATGAAGCCAGGCGACGCGTTTGTGCTCAATGCACCCTACGCAGGCGGAACCCATATCCCCGATGTAACGGTCGTTACGCCGGTTTTTTTATCCGATGAAAACACACCGCTGTTCTACACGGCAGCCCGCGGTCATCATGCCGACATCGGCGGCATCACGCCGGGTTCAATGCCGCCGTTCTCAAAGCACATCAGCGAAGAGGGTGTGCTGCTGGATAATGTGCAGTTGGTGCGTGAGGGGATGTTCCTTGAGGATGATCTGACGCGAATCCTGACGCAAGACGCGCATCCCGTGCGCAACGTCACGCAGAACATCGCCGATTTGCGCGCTCAGGTCGCCAGTTGCAACAAGGGTGCGATCGAGCTGGCGGCGATGGTAGAGCACTTCGGACGCGACGTCGTCGTCGCCTACATGAACCATGTGCAGGACAACGCG
>JANNMV010000407.1:0-1898 GCA_031398205.1 Pseudomonadota bacterium
TATCGAAGAATGTTTTCTACACCGGCGCTGCGCCGAATCAGCAAGCCATCCCGGCTGTTGAGTATTTGATGAGCAAAGACGGTGGTGGGGCGAAGCGTTGGTTCCTGCTCGGTACCGACTATGTCTATCCGCGCACGACGAATAAAATTCTTCGCGCATTCTTGAAATCCAAAGGTGTGGATGAGAAAGATATCGAAGAAATTTACACGCCGTTCGGTCATAGCGACTACCAGACCATCGTCGGTAATATCAAGAAATTTTCTGCCGGCGGCAAGACGGCCGTGGTCTCCACCATCAATGGCGATTCCAACGTGCCGTTCTACAAGGAATTGGGCAACCAAGGCCTGAAGGCGACCGACGTTCCGGTGGTTGCGTTCTCCGTCGGTGAAGAAGAGTTGCGCGGTGTCGATACCAAGCCGCTGGTGGGCCACCTCGCCGCATGGAATTACTTCATGTCGATGAAGAATCCGGCCAACGATGCCTTCAAAAAGAAATGGGCGGCCTACGCCAAAGCAAAGGGTCTATCCAGCGCCGGCAAGCCGCTGACCAACGATCCGATGGAAGCCACTTACATCGGCATCCATATGTGGAAGCAGGCGGTAGAAAAAGCGAAAACCACCGATGTCGACAAGGTCATCGTCGCCATGGCGGGTCAGACCTTCAAAGCGCCGTCGGGCTTCGTCACCAAGATGGACGAGAAAAACCACCATCTGCATAAGCCGGTGTTGATCGGCGAGATAAAGGCCGATGGTCAGTTCAGCGTGGTATGGAAAACCGCGGGGCCGGTGCGCGCCAATCCGTGGAGCCCGTACATTGCGGGTAATGACAAAAAGGCAGACGAGCCCGTCGTGGCAGGCAAGTAAGGTTCGATGGGGGTCGACGCAAGGTCGGCCCCTTTTTGGTTCATAAAAAAATATCCTGGATTTCCGTGAAAATGTTTCGATCGTGGCTGTGGTTCTTGCTGTGCGCGCCGATGACGGCATTGGCGATCGACGCGGAGGCGCTCAAGGGCCTCGCGGCGGAGGAGAACGACGACAAGATCGCTGCTATTAGCAAGCTTGCCGATAGTGGCGACCTTGCCGCCGTACCCGCGTTGCAAGCACTCTTCGACGGCACGTTGTATATATCGCCGCAGGGCGAACTGATGATTGTTACCGACACAAGCGCCGTCGACGCCCTCAGCAGCAAAGCCATTGTCCCCGTACCGGACGATCTCGCATCGATCGACATCAATAATCGCGTGCGGCGCGAATTAAATGCCGCGTTGGCCGCACTCAAACTATCGGCCCCGGATCGTGCCGTGCGACTCGCCTCTGCCAAGCAATTGCAAGCGGATGCGGACGAAGGTTCGTTACCCGGTATCGAGCGGGTTTTACTGAAGGAGCAGGACGCGGAGGTGAAGGAGATTTTGCTGCTCACTAAGGCGCAGATCAGCCTCAAGAATGCCGATCCGAAAGTTAGGCTTGCCGCTGTCAATGCCTTAGCTTCAACGAGTAATCCAAACGTTAAGACCGTGCTTATGGTCATGGTTGAGAAGAAAGCCGACGGCAGTTACGGCGAGCCGGATAGCGCCGTGCGCTTGGCCGCTATCGAGGCGCTTAATGATATTCAGGGTCGCCTGTCGCGCTTGGAGTTGGCGAGCCATGCCTTCAATGGCCTGAGCCTGGGCAGCGTACTGCTGCTCGCCGCGTTGGGCCTGGCGATTACCTTCGGCTTGATGGGCATTATCAATATGGCGCACGGCGAATTGCTGATGATC
The DNA here is from genome assembly GCA_031398205.1 of Pseudomonadota bacterium. Lineage (GTDB taxonomy): Bacteria > Pseudomonadota > Gammaproteobacteria > Burkholderiales > JALYOK01 > JALYOK01. The sequence goes on from JANNMV010000407.1 coordinate 1,760, forward strand.
GGCGCCTACACCCCTGCAACGTATGCAGTTGGCGGTCAAGTCTTGAATGGCGTGAGCCCGCTTGCCGGCGTTTCGGTATCATTGACGTCTTCGGGGCTCGCACCGAGGACCGCGACGACCGATTCGAGTGGCAATTATT
>JANNMV010000413.1:0-4822 GCA_031398205.1 Pseudomonadota bacterium
CGCGGCCGTCTTCCTTCGCGCTGCCGAGATCGCGCATCTCCAAATCGCCGGCCTGGTTCGCTTTTTCGAAGGTCGAAGTAATCAATTCGATGACGCGACCGATGCCGATATCGTGGAACGGATGGCGGCTGCGACCCATGATCGTCGGCCCACCCGGCGGCAGCAAAACCGTGAAGTGCCCGGAAATCCAACCGGGTTCGTGGACTAACACCTTATCGCCGTCGCGGCCCTTGACGAAAATCGCTTCGCGGTCCTTGCCGGATTCCGACAGCCACTTCATATAGACCTGCAATGGCTCGCGGAATTTTAATGCGATGGTTTCTTCGGGACGTTGCTTGCCACCTAACACTTCGCTGCGCGTGAAAACAGCGGTGTAATCTTTCACACCGGCGTAGGCGGCGGGCATTTGGTTGATCCACTGCAGCAGTTCATCTGAAGCTTGGGACAAACTAGAACTACAAAGAAGGCATACAAACATTGCCGTCCACACCGCCTTTGATGCGATTTCACGATAGATATTCAATCGCCCAACCCGGGGATTATTTTTTTGGCGGACAATCGGGTCGAACCGGATAGGGCTGAATTCTTGGTTTTTTGCATTGGAAACCCAGTTCGTTAACGCCGAAATAGCCACGAATACCGCGACAGGTTTCTTTATGCATCGGATAGACGTACCCATACCAACAGCAAACGCCCTCGGCGGCCCCGGCGCCGCTGGCAACTACAAATTGCGGCTGGCCGTCGGCACTGTTTAGGATTGTTAACAACGCTTGGAGCGCGCCTTTGCGCTTGGGCATGAATCGAACGCTCAGCGTACAGCTCGCGCCCGACGCGATGGGCTGATCGAGGCAGCCTTGAGCGGAAAACGCGCTGGGATCATCTAACGTCAGACGACTGATGCGCAAGGGCTCGGCCGAACGATTGGTCAGTTGAAGCGGTTTTTCTTGCCCCACGCAGACCTCTTGTTCACCGAACTCCAGCCGATTGCTGTCTAGCGCGAGGCCGTACACGCCGGACGACGGCGCGATCGGCCCATCGGTCGCCGCCTTCTCAGGCGGCCGAGGAGCAACGTCGGCGCGGGTGTCCGTTGGAAACGCTAACCCCCAATTGGTCAGCACCGTGCGCAAAATCGACGCCGGCACGGCAAGTCCGAACCCTTGGTTCAGCCCTATAACCATGCCCACCACTTGATTATCTTTGATGACGGGTCCACCGGAATTCCCCTCCTCCAAGTCTTTGGAAAGAACGATGTTGCGCCCCTCCAACGACACAACGTTAACACGCAACACGCCCCACGACGCTACGCCGCTGGGAAAACCAATAGCCGTTACCTGATCTGCGCCGGCTTTCAATTGCACGGATGCGCTGAGCTTCAGCGACACCAGGCCCGGCGGTAAATTTTCCTGGCCGCGCACCACGATAAGCGCGAGGCCCTGGGGATCACCTCCCTCGATCTTGCGCACTTCCGCTTTGGCGGAAAGGTTCTGCCGCGTGAAAAATTCCACTTGTGGCGCCGGGTCGCCCTCCACGACATGTGCCGCTGTGATGATGTAGGCGATACCCGGCTCCAGCTTGACGATAAATCCTGTGCCAGTCTTGCGTTTGCCCTCGGACAGCGAACTGATCTTAACCACACCGGCACGCAATGCGTCGATATCCTGGGCGTAACTCGCCGCGCCGAATAGCATTGACCACACGGCGATGATTGCGCCGAACCAACCGAGTTTCACTGCCTGAACTCCTTGTAGAGTTTGTACGCCCCAAGTGTGACGGAAAAACCCCACACCAAAATACTGAATAACACCGCAGGCTTAGCGCCGTACCAGAGTGTGTCAAAACGCGTCAGCCGTCGATCCTCCGAAGCGGCGCCGGCCAGCGTCCGAAGGTGTCCGGCAATGCCGGCTAAACGTACGCGAATTTGTTTCCCGTCTGGCTCCACTTCGAGCCGGGTAATGAAAAACCGATCTAACTGATCCAGCCCAAGAAAATCTTGCGGGTCGATGACGACCTTGTCTTTCGTAGGAAAATCAGCATAGCGTATTTCGCCCGTCGCCACTAGACTGGGTTCGCGTTCGCCACTTTGATTTTGCCGCGTAAGCTCGATATCTCGAATCGGCGCGCCGATTTTGGACAGCAACGCCATGGTCGTATTTTTAACCGGTGTTAAGGTCAGCACCAACGATTGCGGCAGACCGCGCACGTCGATCAATGGGCTGTCTGGCGCCAACTCGGCGCGTAAGGAGATATGATGTCCCGTGGGTTGTTTCGAGTCTGCGAACCTTCCTTCGCGGCGGGTACGTGCCGCGTTCATACGAAAACCATCCAGTGGCAACACGGCGGGCGCGAGGCGCTGCCCATCGAATCGTATGGTCATTCCCGCGCCGTCGATGGTCTCCAATATGACCCGTGTTCCCGGATCGACAGAAATCGCTTCCAGCCTTCCTGCGAGTCCGTCGCCGCCACGCTCACTCATTATCGTGACGATCGGTAAGTCTTCCTTGCGGCCGCGCAAAACCACCGCTGCGTCGGCGGCGATAACTTTCCAAGCGACGTCCACATGGCCATCATCGACATGGTCCGGATCCGCCATTTGTAATTTTGCCGGTTTAAACGTAATCGAGTCGAAATTTTCAATGCTGAGGGAGTGAAAGCCCGCGGATTTATCTAGTATCGGTACCGGCTGGGAGCCGCCGATGGAAAACGCCACGCGGTCAACCACCAGATCAATTTGGACGCGCGTCGGCACGCGCCAGTTCATCAATCCAAAAGCTGCCGCCGCAATGACGACACTGGGAAGAATCAATAGACCAAAGGCATAGAACGCCTTCTTGGATTTCTTGCTTCGCGCCGAGACAAGGCTGGTGTGTTTGCCATCTATCGCTTGGGTCGTGTCCGCCACGAGCGGCGCGCCGCCATTCGGGCGCGGGGAATGGAGCAATGATTCGATTCTTTTCAACAGCCGCTGAAATTCCTCATGGGGTTCATCCGGATGCCAATCGGCAAAGTTTGCCGCTTGAAGCCTTTTGAATTCAAGCGGCAAGTTCAGATCTGTTTCCAATACAGCAGGAAGAAGTATGTCCCGACCCACACCTTCGGACGCCTCCGCCCTCACCCAGCGGGACTCGACCGAATGCTTGCTCCAAAGCACGACGACGCATTTTGCCGCTGCAAGATTCTCTTCGATCACCGTGTCAAAGTTCTTGCCGAATGGTATTTCGCGATCCCACCAAACCGACCAACCTTGCTGGCTAAACAACGTAGCGATTTGTTTCGCCCGTTCACGATCCTCACTCGCATAGCTGATGAAAATGTCGGCCATTGGATTTGACGATTTTTTTATTCTTGTTGCATCGACCGCGGTTACTTCAATCGCGGCTGATGACGAAAGTTGACGACTTGATTTAGTGGCTCGTTACTATTCAGAGTGTACCCGCTGACGACTAACTTATAGCCGCCCCGGGGCACCGATGGCGTAGTCACATCCCACTTAATCCAGAAGGGGCGACCACCGCGCTGGGGCGCCAGCGATTGCAGCAAGATACCGTCGCCACCGCCCTCGGGATAGATCATGGCCTTGATCTTGGCATCGCCGCGCAGCTTGAAGGCAAACCGATAACCCTTAATCTCCGTGGGATACCGGGCCTGGTAGAAAATCACCGGCGCAACCCTTTCGATGGCACGGGGCTGCGGACTGTCCAGACGCGCCACGGTGCCCAGTTCGTCAATTGTCAGACCAGGGAGCTGGCTAATGACGTCCTTGGTCGGCCAATCGAAAACATTGTCGAAACCCGTCCGCCAATTGCCATGGGGTTCAATATTGTCTAGCCAATAGTAATGTTTGTAGTCCAATTCACGCACCGTCAAAAAAACCGGCGCCGGGCGCTCCAAAAAAAATCGCGCATGCAAACGCTCTTGCAGTTTGTCAGTAGGCTCGAGATAATCGACCTGGGCCGATAACAGCTCAATATCGAATCCGGACACGGGTTTGGCTTTGATCCCCTCATTTCTATTTGCGCGTTTTTTGTAAGCCAAATCCTGCCCCCAACCCAGCGGACTGCATAGGCAAACGCATAACAACAGCGCCAACCCGCGTTGCAATGTTTTAACGCTCATCACGCTATAAAGTTTTCAAGTATTCAATCAACATCATCTTCTCATCTTCGCTCAAAGTCGTGCCATATTCGTGCCCTTGATTGCCGTTGCCTCTGAGCGCCGTGTCGTGCCGGGTTCCGCTACGCTCGGCCTCGGCGCCCGCCGTGACGAATCCTACTTTAGTTTGATCATACACATCGTACCCACGGTAGAAAATCTTCGGTCGATTCGCAGCCGATTGCAATAAATCGTGCAACGTCGGCACAGACCCATTGTGTAAGTAAGGTGCCTCAAGCCAAATGCCATCGAGGAATTGAATGATGTAGCCGGTCAAGTCTTCTTCAACCAAACCCTTGCGGTCAAGCCCCACATCCTTCACCACTTTGTTCGCGGCGATTGCCGCGGATTTGTTCCAGCTATCGAGGCGGCCGCGATCGGTGCCGATTTCGGCAATCGGCAAGCTCGTGCCGGTGCGATCGCTGGCGTGGCAGGCGGCGCAGTTGGCATCGAAAATCGCCTTGCCCTCCGCCGCCTTGGTGTGATCGATCGGGAACGGATATTTCGGTGCGGGCATGTTGCCAAGATATTCGTGCAGCCATTTCACTTCGCCTAAAAATTTCTCTTTATCCTTTGGCGGCGCACCGAGCAAGCCCATGGCCGAATCCATGATCACCGAGTAGGCATCGTGGCTATCGCCGGCGTAGTTCATGCGATGACCTTTATCCCATTT
>JANNMV010000425.1:0-2384 GCA_031398205.1 Pseudomonadota bacterium
GCCCAGGCGTTGGCGTGAAACATCGGCACCACCGGCAAGACCGAATCCGCATTGCAGTAGCCACCGCTATCCGGCATCGCCGACATGAAGGCGTGCAGCACGGTGGAGCGGTGGGAATACACCACGCCCTTTGGCTGGCCCGTGGTGCCCGAGGTGTAGCACATGCCGCAAGGTTCGTTTTCGTCGATGTCGGGGTATTGGAACTGGCCTTTGGCGGAGGCAAGAAATGTTTCGTAGTCCTCGTATCCCTCGGGCGTTGGCTTTCCTGATTGCGAAAACACAAAAACCCGCTCTACTTTGATCTTGTCTTTGAATTTTTCGTACAAGGGCAGCAACACGTCGTCGACGATGATGAAGCGATCTTGCGCATGGTTGGCGATGAACGCGATGTCTTCAGGGAACAGGCGTAGGTTCAACGTGTGCAGCACACCGCCCATGGCGGGGATGCCGAAGTAGCATTCCATGTGCGCATAGCTGTTCCACATTAAGGTTCCAACGCGCTCGCCGCGTAAAAGTCCTGCTTGTTGCAAGGCTTCCGCCAAATGCTTCGAGCGGCGATAAAAATCGGCATAGGTATAGCGATGTAAAGTGCGGTCGGCGAGACGCGAAACGATTTCGCGCGAGCCATATAATTTCCCTGCGCGCTCCAGGATGTGATTGAGCGTCAAAGGGTAATTCATCATCGTGGACTTCATTTTTTCTCCGACCGTAAGGCGTTATAATTTGCGCAGGAGGCTCTGATTTATTTCGATTTCTAAGCGAGACAAGGCGCGAACAAAAAATATCGACGCAGCATATTGAAATATGTAAGGCGGTATTTTTTGTAAACAACGACGTATCGCGACGAAATCGGAATAAAGCGAAGCTTCCGTAACAATATACTACCAAAACTTGGAGGTTCCCCAATGGCGATTAAGACGTTCGAGAATTGCAAAGAGTTGCACGACTGGATCGGCAAAGAAGTGGCCGTGACTGATTGGCTGACGGTTACACAACAGCGTATCGACGATTTCGCCAAGGCGTCGGACGACTATCAATGGATTCACGTCGATCCCGAGCGCGCCGCCAAGTCTCCGTTCGGCTCGACCATCGCCCATGGTTTTCTCACTATGTCCCTACTGAGTCGCTTTATTTACGAAGCGATGGAAATCAAGAGCGTCAGGATGGGGATTAACTACGGCATGAATCGTTTGCGCTTCGTCTCGCCGGTCAAGGTGAATGCAGAAATTCGCGCGCATTTTACGCTGGCATCGGTCGAGGATTTGAAGGATGGCGTGCAGACGATTTGGAATGTGGTGATCGAGATCAAGGGCTCGGATAAACCGGCGTTGATTGCTGAATGGGTGACGCGGCGGCATGAGTAGTCGCGCGATTCTAGACTTAGAAAATACCCATGTGTCATCCCCGCGAAAGCGGGGATCCCTGTTGACTTTAAAACGCCAAATGGATTCCCGCTTTCGCGGGAATGACAAACCAGTGGGATGACAAAATAAAGTAGAGGAGAACACGATGCCATTCAATCGCTCGCCGCATTGGCCGCAGGGTTTGCCCCATCACCTGACGATTCCAGAAACCAACCTTTACTACAATCTTGAGGTATCGGCGGTGCGCTTTCCCCACAAAGACGCGATCGTTTTCTATGACTCGAAGACCACCTATGCCGAACTGAATTCGCAGGTTCTGAAGCTCGCCGGATTTTTACAGCAGCGCTGTGGCGTAAAGCGTGGCGACCGCGTGTTGTTGTACATGCAGAACAGCCCGCAGTTCATCGTTGCCTATTACGCCATTTTGCGCGCGGACGCCATGGTGGTTCCGGTGAATCCGATGAACCTTACGGCGGAACTCGCGCACTACATCGACGATGCCGATGCGGTCATTGCGATCGCCGGCCAAGAAGTGTTTGCGCAGATTCAACCCCACATCGGAACGACGTTACTAAAGAACGTCATCGTCGCGACCTACTCCGATTACCTCACGACGCCGACGGATTTGAAGGTGCCGGAACACATTCAGGCGCCCCGTATTGAGCACCATCAACCCGGCGTAACGGCCTGGAGAGCCGCTCTGGATGCGGCTCTCCAGGCATCTTCGTGTATGGCCGGGCCGCACGACTTTTGCGTGATGCCCTATACTTCGGGCACGACCGGAAAACCAAGGGCTGCATTCATATTCATCGTTCGGTGATGATGACCAGCGTCACTCACGGCGCATGGCTGGGCGCCGGGACGGCCGACGCGGTAATCCTTGCCGTGTTGCCGTTCTTCCATGTCACGGGCATGCAGGGCAGCATGAACGGGCCGATTTACTATGGTCAGACCATCGTGCTGCTGCCGCGCTGGGATCGTGAGGTCGCGGCGATGATGGTGCAGCGTTACCAGGTGACG
>JANNMV010000434.1:0-5138 GCA_031398205.1 Pseudomonadota bacterium
TCACGCAACCAGGCAAAGCGGGGACGGTAACGGTGTATCCCCCTTCGGGTTCGGGGCGCAAGATAATTCGATACGTTAAATCTGACATAAGCTATCCTCTCACTTCACCGTTACCCAGCACGATATATTTTTGGCTGGTCAAACCTTCCAATCCCACCGGACCGCGAGCATGAAACTTGTCGGTCGAAATGCCGATCTCCGCGCCTAGCCCGTATTCAAATCCGTCGGCGAAGCGCGTCGACGCATTCACCATCACCGAACTGGAATCCACTTCGCGTAAGAATCGCATCGCATTCGTGTGGTTCTCGGTGATAATCGCGTCGGTGTGCAGCGAGCCGTAGGTGTTGATGTGTTCGATCGCCGCTTCGATATCGAGCACGATACGAATCGACAAAATCGGCGCCAGATATTCCGTGCGCCAGTCTTCTTCTGTTGCATCAGTCACTTGAGTGATGCCCTGCGAGGCAAGCACGGCGCGGGTCTTCGGGCATACCCGCAACTCAACGGACTTGTCCAAATAGATTCTACACAGCGGCGGCAACACGCGCGCGGCTATGCTTTCCGCCACCAATAAAGTTTCCATGGTGTTGCAGGTGCCGTAGCGCTGGGTCTTGGCGTTAATGCAAACCTTGATCGCTTTGTCAACGTCGGCGGAACTATCGATAAACGTGTGGCAAATGCCATCGAGATGCTTAATGACCGGCACGCGCGCTTCTTTCGACACGCGCTCAATCAGCCCTTTACCGCCGCGCGGCACGATCACATCGACGTAATCCTTCATCGTCACGAGCTCGCCAACCACTACCCGATCCGTTGTTTCGATGACTTGCACCGCCGTTTCCGGCAAACCCGCCGCGCGCAAACCTTCGTGGACACATTGCGCAATCGCCAGATTGCAATTCAACGCCTCCGATCCACCGCGCAAAATACTGGCATTGCCGGATTTCAAACACAGCCCCGCCGCGTCCGCCGTCACGTTCGGCCGCGCCTCATAAATAATCCCCACCACGCCCAGCGGCACACGCATCTTGCCGACTTGAATGCCACTCGGGCGATAACTCATGCCCGTGATTTCGCCGATCGGATCGGGCAAAGATGCAATCTGCTCCAAACCCTGCGCCATCGACTCAACGCCTTTGGCATCAAGCGCAAGACGATCCAGCATGGCAGGTTCAATACCCTTACTTCGCGCGGCTTCCAGGTCAGCCTGGTTTGCGGTCAAGAGTTTATCGGTATCACGGCGAATCGCCGCCGCCATGGCAAGCAGCGCGCGGTTCTTCGTCGCCGTGCTCGCCTTCGCCATCAAGCGCGAAGCCGCGCGAGCTTCCTGCCCAACGCCTTGCATGTAAGTTTTGATATCGAGAACCGGCGAGTTCATAGCGTGACTCTGACGTGCTTCTAGTAAAACGCTATTCTAATCCACACCGTCAAGTTACGGAAATCAAACCGGTTTTTCGAGCCTTGCCGCCTAACAGCGGGCATTGGACTGTTGTAGGTTGGGGTGAGGCACGAACCCCAACAATTCCATTTTTCACGACGCGTCGATGTTGGGGGTCGTACCTCACCCCAACCTACGAGCTCTTGCTACTGGCACCACTGCTGTTCGCAGGGAATACCATCACGATCGCCGTCCATCTCACTTGCATCGCACCGCTCTCGGTAGAAGAACGCCTCGGCACAGGAAGTCATCTGGCTGCATTGGCTCTTTCCCGTACAGGTGAACCGCTGGTCCGATTTGAGTGCCGATCGATCGATGACCGCCTTGTACACGCTCGCCTGGATTGTGCTGCCCGGATGTGTCATTCGGATTGAAAGGACGTAGCCGACGACGCAAACGAAAAGCAAGCTCACCACCAAGCCGACAAAGCTGAATGTAGGCCGCTCAATTGAACCACGCGAGTGTCCGACGAATGTTACGTTCACTGCTCGAAGACCCTTTGGGCCGGGCTCAATCTTGAAAGTTACCATATCGCCTTCCACGGGTCGTTTCGTTCTAGTGCCGAAAGCAGAGACGTGCAGGAACGCCCTTAAACCGGTACCGTTCTGCTCGACGAATCCATAACCTCGTTCGTCGTTCCAAGTTTTAATCTTTCCTTGAAGCAGCATGTCAGCCCGGAAGGTTGGAGTGAGGAACAAACCCCAACATCAACTGCGCTCGCCCCAACCATCACCGGCGGGATTTGCATCACTCGCCAAATCCGCCGAAACGATGCCATTCAGAATAAATCGATGAATGCTAGAGTGCGGCCAATCGGCGGCGCGGCTCACATAGCCATGCTTAACCGGGTTGTAATGGATGTAATCGATGTGGCGCGCCAAATCATCGCCATCGCGTATTAGATGTTCCCAATATCGACGTTGCCAAATACCGCGCTCGCCCTTCGATTTGCGGCTTTCTGAAATGCGCTCACCCCTCGGGAGGCACCGAGAAAATCCCGCCTTTATCAGAGCCCAACGGGTTGCGAAATCCGCGTCGTCCGGAGGTAACGTCCAAACCGCGTGTAGATGATCTGGCAGCACCGCCATTGCAACAATCTCGAATGGGTGGGCCGTCTTTACGCGATTTATCGAATTCTTTAACGTCACGATATTATCAACAAGCAAGGACAAATTCCTGTTGGCAAGATTCAATGTGAAGAAGTAAGTCGCGCCTGGAACATGCGCTCGGCGGTAATGCATAGGGTGTCATGATACCGAGGGGTGTTGTGTCGCGGTTCGTGCCTCACCGCCAACCTACGAATTCGGCGCCGCAATCCGCATCCCAAGCGCCAACATCTCGTCCCACAAATCCCCGCGCCGCACACCCTTGATGATGCGATCGCATTCGGCGGCGTGAGACAACGCCGCTTCCAAAGAGGATTGTGTAAGCCGCTTCACCCCGCGCTCGATCAAACCTTGGCGCGAGCCCCAAACACGCGCATCGCGTAGCAATTGCGCCATAGCTCTTCCTTGGCTTTGCCCGATTTTGACTTTGAGCAGCGCGCGGATTTCTTCGCTCAAACTCCACAGCACTAAGGGCGGTGCTTCGCCTTCGTCGCGCAAGCCTTCGAGGGTGCGGACGAACCGCGCTGCGTTGCCGCTGAGCATGGCTTCACTCAGGCCAAAAATATCGTAGCGGGCAACGTCGAGCACGGCGTCTTTCACCATGTCGAATGTGAGGGTTCCGGCGGGAAATAACAAAGCAAGTTTACGAATCTCTTGCTGCGCGGCAACGAGATTTCCTTCGACGCGATCGACGAGAAATTGCAGCGCATCACGATCGGCGTGCTGGTCTTGCCGCGCGAGGCGGCCTTCTAGCCACGCGGGCAACTGGCCGCGCGACACTTCGTCGGCGCTCACTACGACGCCGGCGTTTTCGAGCGTCGTAAACCACACGCTCGTCAGCGTGGCGCGATCGAGTTTCGGCAGCGTGACCAGGGTCAGCACATCGTCACCGAGCGAGGCACAGTAACGCTCGATGGTCTTGGCGCCTTCGACGCCGGGCTTGCCGGTTGGGATGCGCAGCTCAACGATTTTTCGTTCGGCGAACAGCGATTGATTACGCGAGCCGTTCAACAGCGTCGAGCTATCGAAGCCGGTCTCCATAGTGTAGGTTTCACGCTCGGTATGACCGGCAACACGGGCGACGCCGCGAATCGCATCCGCCGCCTCCAGCGCGAGCAAAGTTTCGGGCCCGTAAATAGTGTAAAGGCGGGAGAGTTTTTGCTTGAGGTGTTGCGCCAGGTTTTCGCTGGATAGACGCATGGACTATTTTTTCGCCGCCTGCAGCCGCCGCAATAATTGCTGCACGACATCGTTTTCCATGTCGCGGTAGAGCAAATTTTCTTCCGATTCTTTCGCCAACACTTGGGCATCGTTGAAGGAAATGGAGCGTTGACTGAGGATCTCACCCGCAGGCAAATCGGGCTCACCCGCCGTGATGATGCGATAACTCAGGCGCTGACGCAGCTCGTATTCCTGCGCGCGTCCGGCAGCGGACAACGACAGGATCGATTTTTCCCTAACGTCGGAAAGAATCACCAGCGTCAATTCGGCATCCTCCTGGCGATCCACTAAACGCACGCCGCTGGAGCGCAGCACGCGTTTCAGCGAATTCGACACCGACGAGGCGCTCGGCCCGCTGATATGCAAAGTCGAGTACGGCAAGGCCACTTGACCGCGCAGATGAAAACCGCAACCGGCCAGCAGCACAATGAACAAACATAGGATAAGGCGTCGCACCTAATCGGCCCTTTCTGAAATTTCAATCAAATTCTGGTCGGGATCGCGTAAGTAAATCGAACGGATTTTAAACATCGCGCCGGTGCGCATCACAGGACCTTCCTCGATCGGCCAGTTCGATTGCGCGAGCCGGGCGATCACTTGATCCAGCGGCACGCTGGCGATAAAACATAGGTCGAGCGAACCCGGCGTAGGCACATGCGCTTTCGGCAAAAATTCTTTGCCATGCTCGTGCAAATTAATTTTCTGCTGACCGAATTTGAACGCCATTCGACCTTCGCCAAACGTTTCAAGCTGCATGCCAAGCAGATCAACATAGAACGCAATACAGCGCGGCATGTCTTTGGTGGTGAGGACGATATGGTCGAGATGATCGATCATGATCTAAACAACCACGTTCACCAACCGGCCCGGCACGACGATGATTTTCTTAATGCTCTGACCGGCGACAAATTTCTCGATGTTCGGATGATTGCGCGCAAGGGTTTCGATTGCTTCCCGTGTCGCGTCTTTCGCGACCGTCATGTTGCCGCGTAGCTTGCCGTTGACTTGCAACACTAACTCGATCTCATCTTGGATAAGCGCCGCTTCGTCGATCTCGGGCCAGGGTGCATCGATGAGATCGCCGGCGTAGGCTAGCTCGCGCCAGGCCGCACAACAAATGTGAGGCGCTATCGGATAAAGGATAGACAAGAGAATTCTCATACCCTCATAAACGATTTGGGCGGCGGTGTTCACGAGGGGAAATGTTCCATCTTGGTGTTTGTTAGCCGGGCTAAATCCCTCGAGAAAATTCAATAACTTCATCGCTGCGGACACCACAGTGTTGAATTGATGTCTCTTAATATCGGAAGTCGCTTGCTTAAGCACACTGTGAATTTGAAATCGAGCGGCTCTATGCTCCGCGGTAAACTCGC
>JANNMV010000492.1:0-3614 GCA_031398205.1 Pseudomonadota bacterium
GAATTTTATTACCCGGAAGAACTGGCGTTATTCGAGCGCGAATTTGTCGAAGCGCAGCAAAAGGCCTATCACGAGACCGCACTCGAAGACGACGAGATCTGCAACCGCATGACCGAAGGCCGCAAGGCGCTGTGGTCGCGCGGCGAGGACGACCAGGGCCCATACCAATCGCCGATGGAAGATGGTATGGAACATTTCCATGAGTTTATGTGGGAACACCTCGGACCGCATTTGTAGTGGCGCGCCGAATCCAACCAACTCGGTCATTGCGAGTAAAGCGAAGCAATCTCGTATTTGGAGTCAGCACAGATTGCTTCGTCGCGGCAACTGTCATCCTACGCGTTGCTCAGGATGACCTGTTTAAAACGTTGTCTATTCATGCGCTTCTCCATCCATCGTTGTGCGCATCAATCGCGCTTAAAACTCAGCGCCAGCATGGTTTTGTTATCCGCTACGCGGCGATCTTGTTGTGCCGTTAACCGGTAACCCAATTGTCCCAGAAAGTCGATCAATTGCTCGGAAGGGACCAAAATCGGATGGGCGAAGTCGGCGAAGGCTTGCATCGACAGATTCAGTTTACGCCCTGGTGCAATGGCTTCGACCAATCCTTCCGGATTGCACTGAATGACGATATGCAGATGATTCGGCGCTAAGCGATGAATGCCACGCAAACCGCGGCGCCAATCGATATGCTCGAGCACCAGAGTGACTGCGATGACTTGATAAGGACCCATAAGCTGAGTGACTTCAATGTCGTCGACGACGAATCGCGCGTCTGACAGACCGGCGCGATCGCAACGTTCCTCGGCGCGCTTGAGAAATGACTCATTGATATCGCTCAGGGTCAAATGGAATGGCGTAAGACACGTCGCGGGGATGTAATCTAAAAACTGCGCCGTCCCGGCGCCGGCAATTAACAGACTCACCGGTTTTTCACGCGCGCTCGAATCCAGTATTGATTGCAGTAACTCGGCGTTCGCCCTAGCCTGACCGACCTGCGCCATGTGGTCGTCGAGGTCGGCGGCGGTAATTAGTTTCGTCCAGGCGTGACGTAATGCGTTGTCCATCAAATTACGTCATTGCGTTGCGGCGGCTGGGCGGCACGTCACTGCAGATTCAGGCGTTGCCGCAATTCATCGACCCTGCGATTGACGCAAAAGCAGAAAATGGATCCATTGAGATGCTGCCACAAAAGCGGAAAGGTAAAGGGCCTGCCGATGAGCCGCGAGACCGCGCGTTGAAGATAATAATTCCAGGCGTGAACTTTAGGCGAGGTCGTGCCGATAATCGTGTTCCACTTTAGAATCAGTGGGAACAAGGGTAGCTGCCAGCGGGCGAGCAAGCCATTGTCAATCAAGAAGGAAAAAAATAAGCGTCGCAGCGTCGGATTCAGAGGCAGTCGTGGCGCGGGGTACTCGAGTACGCTGGCCATCTTGACTTGTCCAAACATCTCCCGCGCCAATCCGGCCTCTTCCGCAATGCGGCGCGGAATGGGTCGATCGTAGGTTGTTCCGAGTCGCCAAGGATCCATTTCTGCTGACTCAGTGATGCGCAATATGTCTTCGCGGCTGGTAGCGCCGATGAATGGCATGGCAAGTTGGACAAAACCGGTCTCGAGCCGGACTTCGGTCAATCCATGGGTGCTAAGATCGCCCCGCACCAAATCAGCATTGACTGATTGCCTATTGGCGCTGTAGCTTGCCGGGTACCACAATTCGCCGAGTGCGCCGGTTAACAAAGCCGTGGGCTGTGTGACATGGGATCCGATCTGTTGCAAGTTAAAGTCACCGTTATCGTCCAGCGTCGCATAGTAAAGGGACTCATGTTCGGAATCCCCCTCTAGCGCGCGACGTTCGATCTGCACGCAGGGGATGCCGAATCGTTCACATATCTGCGTTCCATCATCGTTTACCTCGAACTTCCGATCCTGAGTTGCCAGCATTCCGCGCGCCTTGCCCTTGGAAACCGTGAACGCGCGGTCGACGCCGAAATCCTTGGCAACGGCATTGATGGCGCTGCTGTCATAGCCTCGCGACTGCGTTGAAAATATCGCCATCGGTCGTTGCCGCTTCACGTCCCTGGCGTTTTTTGCGATACGAGCGTAGCTGCTCGCCAAATAGTCGCGATATTCTGAAAAAACGGAGAAGCGCGGCGCGATAGGCTTATCCATTTCTGTCACACCTGCGATACTGACCTGCAAATTTCGATGAATCAGACGATTGACCGCACCCTTGCTGCTTGGAATCCGCTTCCGATAGCGGTTAATACCAAATACGATCGAGTGATTGATTTCGCTGTAATCCAAGCAACGCGGATCGAGTCGATCATTCACGCAAGCCAGCAGCAGCGGCAATGAATTGGAGATATGCACAACTCGGCCGTCGTCGGCTGCGAGCCAATACAAATAATCGGTCGTTGCCGTGCTGGAAACAAACGTTACTGTTTCACCACGAATGACGGCGCCGCTGCCGAACATGCACGCAGTTTCATCAAGCGCGCCGGACGAAAACTCGTTGTCGGCGACGCCCTCTATGAAACTATGCGCCTGGATTTCCACCCATTCGCCCAGCGTTGCCGAAAATTTGCTCGCTTGAGGTTCTACTCTGGCGATCCAGGCTAGCTTAGGCATTCCGCCATGCCGGACAAAACTAATCTGCATTTATTCCCTCGATAAAACCAGTTAAAGCCACGAATTAAAGTGATACCGGCGCCCACTGCGGCGCAGGTCTGGCACGTTGAAAGGTCGAATCCCCATGTTCGTGAATCGCGGAATCGGACACATAACGAATGCCGGAGTGAAGATGCGCGTTATTGTATCAAGATGCGAACAACCAATCTAACATCAGGATCGAAATTCAGAGCCGGATTACTTCCGCACAGCGTTTAGTTTCGACAATACTGTCGCCAAAACGCGGCTTTCAATTCCGGCTGGTCGTCCTGCCACATACCATAGGGCTAACAGGGCGGCTGCGAAGGCGATTTGGCAATGGTGGCGAGCGGTGAGTTGCACGGCGAAAAAATATGTTTAATTAAGCCGTTCAGCCCGATGAACGAAATTGGCCCGGCGCTGGCCGCATTTGCCAATGAGATAGGCTTCGAAGTGCACCAGTGCATCTTGGTTCACGATGATCTGGATCTTCCTTTGGGGGCGGTGCGTGCCCGTAATCGCGGTAGCGACGGTGGGCATAGGGGGGTGCGTTCCATGCTTCAGGCGTTTCAGGATGACCGATTCCGCCGGGTTATAATGGGCGTAGGACACGCGCCTGAGGGGCAATCGGTCATCGATTTTATGCTGACGCCGTTTAGCGAGGAGCAGCGCGCCATCGTGACGACGATCAACAGCGCGGCAGCGGATAAAGTAATCGAGTTGTTGCGGCAACGAGTGACTGTTTAACGACTAGAGTGAATTTCTATAACGGCGTCGGCACGAACAGCATGGATACTGCGCAGCCCTGGCCTCGGGCCATGGGCTCCCAGCACAGGAAGCATGAAGAAGCAACATCCACGCGCATCTCCAAGTAGCCTGCACAGTGACTATTCCCGGTTAAAACTAAGTCCCACCATCGTTTTTGAATCGGGCACCGGCCGTTCGTCCCGCGCTTGCAATCGATAAC
>JANNMV010000516.1:0-2842 GCA_031398205.1 Pseudomonadota bacterium
CGGCATTGCGGCATCGAGTACAACGATGTTGTTGACCATGTTGGGACATAACAACGTGCAGCTTTATGATGCTTCCTTGTCGGAATGGGCGCCCGACCCAACGTTACCGATGGAGCGGTAGCCAGGTGGGGTTCGTGCCTCTCCGCAGCCGACGATGCATCGCCAGAAGCCGCATCCAGCCTGGTTCCGGGCGATGCATGGCCTGAGAGTCAAGCAGTTATTGCCTCCCAGGCCAAGTGCTAAAACGCCTCTTCTAACATCGCGAGATATTCCTCTCGCGTGGCGATGCGTGGGTTGGTGCCGTGGCAATGATCCTTGAGCGCCTTGTCGGCCATTTCGCCGAATACGGATTTTGGCACACCCATGGTGCCAAGGCCGTTGACGATGCCGAGGCGTTGATTCAATTGCGCGATGAATTCATCCACTTTTTCGCCCGGCGCGAGATGCATGGCGCGGCGCAGTTTGTCGTATTTGTCGCCGACGTGATTTTCGTTGAAGCGCAGCACGGTAGGTAACACGACGGCGTTTAGGGTGCCGTGGTGTAGCGTTTTTTCTTTGTAGCTACCAAGCGCGTGGGACAGCGAATGCACGCAGCCTAAGCCTTTCTGAAACGCCATCGCGCCTTGCATGGACGCCGACATCATGTGCTTGCGCGCTTCGCGATCCGCGCCGTTTTGAGTGGCGCGTTCGATGTGTTCAATGGCTCTCTCAAGGCCGTCCAATGCGATGCCTTCTGCGGGCGGATTAAACGCCGGCGTGAGGAAAGTTTCGATGCAATGGGCGATGGCATCCATGCCCGTCGCCGCGGTGAGCCAGGTCGGTAGGCCCATGGTCAATTCAGGATCGCAGATCGCGGTTTTCGGCACGATGTGCCAGGAGTGAAACCCGACTTTGCGGCCATCGTTCAAAATGATGATCGCACCGCGTGCCACTTCGCTGCCGGTGCCTGCCGTGGTGGGGATGGCGATCAAGGGCGCGCATTGGTCGGTAATCTTGAGGCTACCGCCTTCGACGGTGGCGTATTGGGTGAGCGGTTCCGCATGGCCGGCAAGGATCGCGACGCCCTTGGCGAGATCGATCGACGAGCCGCCGCCTAACGCGATGATGCCATCGGCTTTATGATCGCGATACATGCCTAAGGCCTTGAGGGTCATCGCTTCTGTTGGGTTGCCCGGTGTTTCATCGAAGATCGCGAAATCGAGTTTGCCTTTGATTTGGACGCTGACGCGCTCGGCGATTCCGGCGGCGACAATGCCTTTGTCGGTGACGATTAACGGACGGTTAATGCCGACGCGTTTACATTCTTGTTCGAGCAGCTTGACCGCGCCGAAGTCGAATTGCACTTGGGTAATGTAAAAAATGAAGGCCATGGATTCTCCAAAAAAATGGGCGAGTAACACACTCGCCCATTTTGACAGACTTAGAAAGTTTAAAGAATAACTTACGCGTCGCTTATTGTTTTGGCGCTGCTTTGTCGTCCGCTAATTTCAATTCTTGCAAGGTGCGGATGTAGGCGATGACGTCGAAGATTTCGTCCGCCGTCAAGCCGGTTTCCGGATTACCGAAAGCGCCCATCTTGGTGTTCGGGCGTCCGGCGGAAATGCTCGAATAAATATCGGACGCCTTGCTGCCCCATTTATATTTCTGCGACGCTAGGCTAACGCCGCTGCTGCCGCCACGGCCATCGGGCCGGTGGCAATAGGAGCAGCGCGCTTGATAGCGGTCCTTGCCGTTCTGAATGCGTTCTGGTTCCGTGGGTAGATCCATGTCGTTGACCATGCCGTGGCGGTCGTCGTCGCCCTCGGCGCGCGCTTGGGGCACGTTAGCCAGCGCCAGCAGCGCCAAACAAAACATGATGGCGGAGACTAATGTTCGCACAGAAAGTTTACCAATAGAGTTATTCATGCCCTGTATCCTTTCTCATGGAAATGGTTGATAAAAAGGTATGCCATAGCTCTCGACGATTTTCTTTATCTCGCCGGACTTTAGCAACGCTTCGAATGATTCTTCCACAAATTGTTTCATCGACGCATCTTTCGCCTTCACCGCCCATCCCGCGTTAAACCGTAGCCCTTCTTTCGGGACGAAACCATCGGCAAGCTTAAACTTGGCGTTGGGGAATTCTTTCTTCGCTTCGCCCAGTGCCGTTGACCACACCATGCCTGCATCGATTTCGCCTTTGTTCATAGCTTCCATGATGCGGCGATTCTGTAAATAGACGGAACGATCGTACCCCTTGGTAAACAGATAATCGTCCAGCGGGGTTGACATCGAGACGCCGATTTTGATTTTATTCTTCTTCGCTTCTTCTAATGTTTTCACGCCGGCGGCTTTGCCTTGCACGATTAATACATAGCCCATCCCTAGATAGGGTTTGGTTAGCGCGAGCTTATGGTCTTTGATTTCTTCGTCATCGCCGTAGGCAAGGCCCATGAAAAAGTCGCAAACGCCTTTGTCAATCGAATTGCGCAGCGCTTTGCCCAAACCGCCGCGGGATCCCGTGTCGGCCCAGAATATATGGGGCCTGAGCCCCGCTTTTGCTGCGATCGCGCGGAAAATCTCAATATCAAATCCGGGTGGTTCGCCGTCGGAGGTTGCATACGGATAGGTGGCGCCGTCGGTACAGGCCGTAAGCTTGCCCGTTTGTTTGGCGCGGGCCAGTGCATCTAGGCCTTGCTTCTTCAGTTCCTGGTCTTCGCCTGACGCGCCCAGTTCGCGCGCGCCGCTCTGAAACAGCGGGTCGTTGCGATCTTGCGCATGGGTCGTTAGGGGCGCTGCAGTGAAGGCGAGTACCAAGGCGAGGGTGATAGCTGATTTTGTTTGAATGAACACGAGATTCCTT
>JANNMV010000593.1:0-11801 GCA_031398205.1 Pseudomonadota bacterium
CGGCTATTCGGAGTACCATATGCGCCCCACACACTTAAGCGCCTGCACGACGCGACAACAAGGATTATGTTCAGATGCAAGACATCTTGCAGTACCTGAAACTCAACGGTGAACGGCTCGATTCGGAGATTGCAACCGCAATTGGAATCTCGCTCGCCAAGGTGCGCTTAGGCGTATCCGAACTATCGGCCAAAGGCGATGTGATCGTGTGCCGCTCAATTCGATTTAAAGAAGGAAAGCCGATCGAGGCGATACTGTGCCGGGTGTCGGGATACATTCCGCCGGCCGCACCCGGTCGCAAATCGAAAGCATAAAGGCAGGCTGCGCGTCACCAACCCTTCGGCAACCACGCGCCCTGCCGGCCGCTCATGAATAACAGGGTAGCGAAAAATCTCACTTAAGTCTTAATTGGGTCGGCCGAGTCTCACTGCGGCGATGATTTTCGCCAGTCGCTCGCGCGATAACTCATTGGGACGCGGATAAGCCGCCGCCTCTATCAGCCAACGCTCCAGGTCTGTGGGCGTATTTACCGTTTGCCGACCTTCCATTGCGCTTTTTAGTGCTCGTATTTTTAACTGTTGCCGAGCGGCGAGAAATTCGCTGGGGCTGTCAATGCCGTAGGCAATTTCAAGATTCAACAGCGCATCGGCCACGTTCGCGTCAGGGTGTTTGCTCGACGTTGAAGCCAAAAGAGCACCTGACGAATCGGCGTGGGAAGCGCCCGTCTCTCGAAAACGTGCTGCCAACGGGGTTTTCCAGGCTTCGGGCAGATTCTCGATGGCGTTCCAGCGGATATCCAGGTCCGCGATCTGTTCGGCGCTGATCGGCGCATTCAAAATTTCGCGCTCGTGGCAAAGCGCCATCGCCGCGATGAGTGCATCGAAGCGTGCTTGCGACGCGCGTTGCGCAATTTCACCCAGCCGCTTTGTCGCTTCCTCGCGCGCGACACGGTAACGTGTATCCAGCTTAGCTTGCAGCGCCCCGCCAACGTCAGCGCAGGCGCGCCACGCGGTTTCCGTATCCGCCACTGCGCGCTTGATATCCGACGCAGAATCCAGCGCTGAGACTGCAACCAGACTTTCGATGATTTCTTCGCGCGCTTTGAGCTGCGCGTTGGTGGATGCTTCATTCGCCACGCGCGCCGAATCCCGCGCCGTGAATAAGGCATCGATAGCCGCCTTGAACGCCGCCCAAAGCGCATGCTCGTCGACCCGCGGTAACGGCACGGCTTTGGCAACGGCTTGCCAGCGCGTTTGCAACCGTCGCACCTTATCCACCACGTCACGGGCCCACAGATCCGATCCACCGAGTTCCGTCGCCGCCGTAATGAGCTGTTCGCGCTGCTCGCGCGCCTGACCGTAGGCGTTTTTCAGCGGCGCTTCCAGCGTTTGCCGCGCTGCGGCATAACGCGTCGTGACCGCGTTATCACCGTGTAGCGCCTTGCGCGGCGCGGTGTGCTCTACCGGCCCGAGTTTTTGCCAGGCGCTGCGCGTCTGCTCAAGCGTGTGGGCGATGGCGCGCCAGTCGGGCGGGGCGATGGCGCCAGCCCCCGCCTGTTCAATGGGAAGGAATTTTAATGCCGCCTGGATTAGTTCGGCGATGATCTGATCGCGCGCCGCAAGATTGTTTTGGCGAGCGAGTTTGAGTTTATCCAAATGCTCCGCCACCGGCGCGTGGGCGGCCTTCAATGCGCCGTCAAAGGCAAGCCATACTGTCTGATCGGATCCGCCACCCAGCGTGTCCAATGCTTTCCAGCGTTCGCGCAATTTGCCGATTGCCTCGGCATGCACCTTGATGGCAATTTTGCCGCTGGCGAGCAGGGCTAACTCCCGCGCTTCAGCAGCGAGTTGCTCGCGGCTTTGTCCGTCGCTCCAACGCTGCCAGTCGTGCAGCCGGATCTGTTCGTGGCGCAAAAATTCGATGCGCTGATTAAGCGCCGCATTAACTGACCCACGCTTGAGTGCCTGGTCGATCACGGTCAGCAAGCGTGTTAGATCTGCGACCTGTCCACCCGCGTGTGCTGCTTCCGCCGCTTCAACATCGCGCTGTATCGCGCTCAAATGCAGTTGGTTTTGTTCCGCGCGCCGTTCGCGTTCCTGTGAACCGTGGGCATCGTGTTCGCGTTTGCGCGCATCGGTGCTGGCATTACGCCAATGGGCGAAGCGATGCGCAAGAACGCTGTGCAGTTCATTCCTATTCGCGCCCCCCGGTTCTGGGAATTCGCGCCACTGCTCGATGATCGCTTTCTCGCTGGCGGCATCAGCGATGCCCGGCGCCGGCAATGTATGCAGAAATTTCGCCCGCTGCACCACGCTAAAAGCCAGTGCCAACAACCGATTGGCAACATCGGTTTTTTCGACGCAGCGCGTGTCGCCTCGATCCGGGATGTTACCGAGTTGTTCCAGCATGCTCAGCGCCAACGTTTCGGACGCCGCCGGTGGGATATCACCTTGCGCGACTCCCGGCAAAATTGCCGTCAATTGTGCAACGACGTTATCCACGGCGCTCAGCCAACCGCTGAACGATTGTGCACGCTCGCCTTGTGCCCGCACTTTAGCCCCCAGTTGCGCGCTGAGCGCGGCGAATTCAAGCGGCACTGCGGCATCGAGCAATTCGCCATTCACCGCGGCCCACGCACGATCTAATTCCACGACACGATTAACCGGAATCTGTTCCTGATCGAGCAACGCACGCGCAACGGCGATCAAGGCATTAGCCTCGGCGATGGCGACACCCTTGTCCCTTAACCGCTGCCAGCGTAGTTTCGCGGCCCGATAGAGACGCTTATCCTGTTCGCGAAATTCACGCATGGCCTGCTTGAATGAATCTTCTTGCCTGAGCGCTTGTAGCGCGTTCAGTTTCAAGTCGGTGGTAGGCGCCTGATAAGCCAATTGCAACAGCGTCGCTTCGTCAGATTCTGCCGCGCGGATTCGGTCGCGCCACGCTTGCATATCATCCGCGGAAATACCTGGTGAAGTCTTCACCTTAGCCTGACGCGGCGCTTCGCGCCCTGCAGGCGTTGGGAATTTTTCTCGCGCCGCTGTCACAGTGGTATCGGGTGTTAGTTTCTTCCTGAACAAATTCTCAAACATTGTGCGATCACCGTCATCAAGGCCAGACTACATTGTGCCACTGTCTTGGGCCGAATAACTCCACAGCGACAGTAGTGCGCGCAAAGTATTGAGCGGTACGGTTGTAGGATGAATCGAGCACATCCAGCCAAATACGGAACCACGATGAATTACAGAATATGCCGGCCCGCCTTACTGGAAAGTGCCAAGCCAGGGATAAATGACCCGATCAATTTTCTCGGTGATTTGAGATTTTTCGGTAATCGTCCGGACTTGATTTGTAAGGGAAAGCGCTCCTTCCAAGACGATTCCGTGATATTTAAACTCGCGTCTGACCAGCAAAACAGCGATTATTCGGTCGGCAGTTGTAAGGGAGGTCAAGAAGCAGGGTGGTAATGCAACCGTTCAAGTGAGCAACAATAATTCATTCGCGTGAATTGTTCACGCCGCGCCTGACGTGTACGTGGCAACCGGTGTAAAACGTATGCAGTTTCCAGTCATCAAGTATGACCAGTAACCGCAACTGCGCAACCCACGACTAATTCCTGTCGCGATGCAAGTCGACGTAGCGTTCGATTAGGACGAGCGTTTCTTCGCCGATCTCCGAAAATTGGCAACCGCAACGGCGTCCTTCTAGTGCCGGGGAAGCTTCGGTGATGCTGCGGATGACTAGATTGAAAGAGGTATCGCCGATGTCCGGCAAGGCGAGCGTGCAACCGCGCAATTCTTTACCCACATGGACCTGAAGTTTCAGCGGGTGCACCATGAGGGAGATTCCACCGGCGCTGATGTCAATTACCGGTAGTTCCACCTCGGCCTGTTGCGGTGAGTCATTCTCGGGAACTAGACACCCTAACGATTGATCCAGAGGCGGGGAAATTCGCGCACTCTCGCGGCGCTCGGAACAATACACCATCTTGGGAATACGTACCCGCAGCGCGGGCTTGTCTTCGAAAACCGTTCGCTCGATATGGTCTATGTGGAACTGTAGTTTGTTTTTCTCGCTCAATATGGTGACTAAGTCGGGTGCTGCTCGCGGAAGAGTCACAAGTGAGCTTGTGGGCGCTAGCCCATCCAGCAAAATTATTTCCTCGAAGTGTAGGTTGATGTCGGCGAGCTTCGAGGCAAGTGCGGCGCTACCATCGACAAAGGCGACAATAACCTGCGCATGCTTTGCGGCGCTGGCTTTAAGCATATCCAATATTTCTTGGCGCGAACTCAAAATGTGGGTGCTGGCAAACTCTCGCGTCGCTTTTTCTTTTGCGCTCATAACAGGAGTTCCTTAAAAAGGTACTAGAGATTACATCTTTTTCACGCCGTAGGTCACAGATTTATAATATTTTTTAAACTGGATTAAACTGTTCTATCGAGGGCGGTTGAAACGGTGTTGTGTAATTGGCCTTGAGCTGGGCTGGCGGGCCATTGGCCCTAGGAATTCGCCCATCATTCGATCTCGTCGGAATCTGGAAGGTCGGCAAATTTGACTATCCGAACAGCGATGGGTGCAGTCCCCTGAACCTCGGTCGGGATGCGCCGGGCCGCCAATCGATAGAACTCGCCCGGCTCATTCTGTGCCCATCTGAGCATATGCGCGCCCGGTTCACCAAACAGCTTTTGTAAGCGGGCGTAACTATTCCAAAAAACGATCGCGGCGAATATAAACTATTAAAAAATCGCTATTGGGAACACACCATCCGCGACGACCAAGACTTTGCGGCGCATGTGAATTATGTGCATATCAATCCGGTGAAGCACGGTCATGTGACCCGCGCGGTTGACTGGCCGCATTCTACGATCCATCGTTATATCAAACACGGTACGCTGCCGGAGGATTGGGCGTGCGCGCCTGACAATGGGGATTTCGGAGAGCGATGACGGCGATTGTCCCCGGAATGGCCCAAGGCCAGTGGCTAGCCTAGGGCTACCCTGTGCGCTTCGCTTCTTCCGGGCTACGCTTGCTGCGGTAAAGCAATTGACGAAGAGTACGTATTCGCGTACGCTACAGCGCTCTGAATGGAGAATCACTATGGCAGCCCCAATCACTGCAAGCGAAGCACGCGCCAGCCTGTATCGACTCATCGATCAGACTACCGAGTCACATCAGCCCATTCTTATCTCCGGCAAGCGTAGCAGCGCGGTTCTCATCTCGGCGGAGGACTGGCAAGCGATTCAGGAAACGCTCTACTTGCTATCTGTTCCTGGCATGCGCGAGTCCATCAAAAAAGGCAGGGCGGAGCCGCTCGATAAAAGCGCCAAGGAACTGAACTGGTGAAATGGGCTGTCGTCTTCGCGAAGCATGCAGTCAAGGACGCCAAAAAACTTGCTGCTGCCGGCCTGAAGCGCAAGGCTCAGGATTTGCTCGAGGTGCTGGCAATCGATCCATTTCAAAATCCGCCACCCTATGAAAAGCTGGTCGGTGATCTTGACGGTGCGTATTCACGGCGAATCAACATTCACCACCGCCTCGTCTATGAAGTCTTTAAGAAGGCGCGCAAGGTTCGGGTGCTTCGCATGTGGACTCACTACGAATGAGGGCAGAATGCTATCGCTACGCTTGCTCATTTTCAGAGATAGAAATCGTATCACATGAATGCATGATGGCATGAATTTAGAAAAAAAAGCCTAAGCTAGTAGCGCAGGTACTAGCCTAAACAACGAAACCCTATCGATAAACTACGTGATCCACTCGTGCAAGCGGAACTCAAACACCGTCATTAGAGCGGCGTGTTTGGGTAGAATGATCGTGGTTCAAGAATACCTCAAGATGAAAAAATCTATTGTTTTCATTGTCACCGTGAGTGTTATTCTGGGCAGAAATTTTTCTGCTGCAGAAACGACGCGCTACGGCCCCGGCGTCACCGACACCGAAATTAAGATCGGCCAAACCATGCCGTACACCGGACCCGCTTCGGCCTACGGCTCATGTGGGAAAGCCCATCAAGCCTTCTTCAATTCACTCAATCAGCAAGGCGGAATCAACGGTCGCAAAGTCAATTTAATCAGTCTCGACGATGCCATGAATCCGGCAAAGACCGTCGAGCAAATCCGCCGCCTGGTTGAGCATGATCACGTCCTCCTAATCTTCAGCGCCCTCGGCACGGGTAGTTTGTCGATCGTCAACTACCTCAACGAGAAAAAAGTACCATTCCTCTTTCCGGCTGCCGCGCATAAGAAATTTCACCAGCCAAAGAAATATCCCTGGGTGATGGGGTGGGTACCCAGCTTCGGCTTCGAGGGCCGTATGTTCGCGCGCTACATTCTTAAGCATCGCCCGAACGCAAAAATTGGCATTATTTGGGAACGGGATGACATGGGTATAGAAGAAGTCGCCGATTTCAAAGATGAGCTCGGGCCAAAGGCCAAGCAAATGATTGTGGCCGATGTCAGCTACGAGCTAACCGACCCGACGGTCGACTCTCAACTTATTTCCCTCAAAGGCGCCGGCGCGGACACATTGATCAGCCTCACCACGCCGAAGTTCGCGGCACAGACCTTACGAAAAGTGCATGATCTCAATTGGCGGCCGCTACATCTCACTACTTACGGCGCAGCCTCCGTGGGGGCGACTTTGCGGTTAGCTGGGTTGGATAGGGCAGTCGGACTCATCACTGCTTACTTTGCGAAAGACCCTACCAACCCAGCCGTTCAGAACGATGCCGATGTAAAAGAATTTCTCATTTGGAGAACAAAATATTTCAAAGAGGGTGACATCGCCGATAGTTGTATTCCTTATAGCTACATGCAGGCTCATCTACTTGTCCAGGTTTTGAAGCAATGCGGAAATGATCTCTCTCGCGAAAATATTATACGCCAGGCGGCCAACCTGAAAGACGTTCGGATTCCGCTGCTATTACCGGGAATCACCATCAACACCAGCCGAACCGACTACCGGCCGATCGAGGAGATGCAATTCATGCGTTTTGATGGCGAACGTTGGCTCATCTTCGATGAAAGAATGACGGAAAAGTGAAGGAAGACGTGACTCAATGCTGTTCGCTTAAGCTCGTTCGCCCTGAGCCTGTCGAAGGGTGAATGGGCGTCGATCGTTCGACCAGTTCACGACTCAGCCCGAACGGCTAACCGAACAGTATTGAGACGTGACTTACACTATTGCATTACTCGAAAAATGATTTCTTATTATGTTATTCGTACGCTGTGTTGACAGTTCGGGTCGTGCTTAGTCTTGTTAAGAATTCGAACGCTATCGTAGAATTTGCAGGCCAGACATCTGGGGTATACAATAAGGACATATGTCCGTTAAATTGATGAACCTATAAACATATGCAAACCATTTTTTCCGTAGATCGGGTGCTCGGTGGCAAATCCAAACTGAAGTCGAGGCCTAAAACGCCATACGACTGGCATGAGCTGTTGGAAGGCGGCCTGCCGCTCAACGCCCTGGAAAACTTCAAACAAGCGACCGCTATGTCGGATGCCCAATTGGCGGGCCTGATTGGCATCAGTCATAAGACCCTACAACGAGCACGCGGTAACCGCAAACGGCTGGATGCCGTCACCAGCGACCGGCTGTTTCGCACGGCCACTATCGTCGCCTTGGCAGGGCAAGTGCTGGAGGACGGCGAACGCGGCATTGCCTGGCTCGGCCGGAGCCAGATGGGACTGGGCGGGAAAGTACCATTTGCGCTAATGACCACCGAAGCGGGATGTGATCAAGTCGAGAAGCTCCTGCTGCGAATCGAGCACGGTGTTTACGCTTGAGGCAAGCCTTTCGGATCGTCAAACGCCGGCACGCGAGGCACGCGTTCGACGGCGCAGGTGCGCGGCTCGCCGGCGGGCGTTGGAACAGCCCCGGGCAGCGTGCCGTGTATCTTTCGTCTACGCTTTCGTTGGCCGCCATCGAAACGTTTGTGCATCTCGCCGATGATGTTGCGAGACTGGACTATGTCTATTTCGAAGTTTCAATTCCTATAGAGATCGCCTTCGCGCAACTCGGCGGAAAGCCGAAGGGCTGGCGCAACGAGCCGCCGACCAGCGCGTCAATGCGCGTGGGTGATCGCTGGTTGCGGATGGGGGCTTCTGCGCTGCTTGAGGTTCCATCGGCCATTATCCCATCAGAGACGAACATCATCCTCAACCCCGCACATCGGGATGTGAATAAGCTACGTATTTCTGCGGCTAGGGCCTTCCGCTTTGATCCAAGGATGTGGAAATAGAGTCGAAGCGTGCGTCGGGTGGCACCGAGAAATCCGCCTCCAAGGTTCCATTTAAAGCGGCCTGGGCCTGAGTCTGCATATGCGATTGTTTGTCGACCATGTCGGTGGCCCAAGGCCAGCCCCTCACGGTGACTTGCAATATGATCCATCCCAGACGACCTCTCGAACTCTAGACCATTTTGCCTGAGTTAGCCTGCATTCGCATTTCTTAGTCGCATCTGCAACGTATTTGTAACATCCCGTCCTTGAAACTTGTCCTCAATGCGGGGATCCGAACCCGGGTACCCGCAGTGGAAACCTATTAATACTCCACGGAGGTCAAGAATGAATCACGTATCATTTCGCCGCTTTGCGGCGCTGGTTGCAATAATGGTTGGTGTTTCGCTGGCCACCGCGCCCGCTCAGGCTGATGGCAAACGCAAGCGTTCAGGGACAAACACATTTGTATCGACATTACAGAAGAATACCTCGGCGGTCGGGGATGTTCCGGGGCACGAAATCTCGCAGCAAGTAGCATTACAGCGCACTACTAAGTCATCGGATCCGGTCTATTCGGACATGCACCTCACCGATTTCAGCCAAGTCGATGAAGTGGCTGGCACGGGCACCCATCGCGGCTATTCGATGGGCGTACTGAAAGACGGCAGCAATGCGCCCGCTCGTTACGAAGGTACGCACAAGACGACAGTGAAGGCGGATGGCTCATGGGACTCGATCTTCGAAGGTAAGTATTGGTTACTGCCAGGTACCGGAAAAATGAAAAACGTAAAGGGCGAAGGCACTTATAAGTGTAAGTACACCGCCGACGGCGGTGCGTGCGATTGGGAAGAAGAGTCAGAGTATTAGCCTGTTTCAACTGTTCTGAGCCTCTCGGAGGATGGTTCCGAACAGTAGTTACATGCCCGCACAAACTGAAACAGAAATATTCGACGAAACCATATTCTTTTTGGAGACTACTATGACAAGAAATCAGCCCCTACCCAATACCGCATATTCTCGCGGCGTATACCAACTGCTTTGTTCTATTGTCGGGATTTTCCTGCTCGTCTGCGCGAGCTGGGCGGCGGATGGATTTGATCGGCGCGATGTCAAATTCAAGAGCCAAGGACTGAACCTTGCCGGATGGCTCTACGTTCCGAAAGGTAACGCCGAGAAGCGCCCGGCAATCGTGATGGCGAACGGCTATAGCTTGCCCAAAGAGGGTTACATGGATGTGTTTGCCGAGCCCCTCGCTGCGGCTGGCTTTGTTGTGCTGGTGTTCGACTATCGTTTTCTCGGGTCCAGCGAAGGCGAGCCGCGGCAACAGATATTCCCGCAAGCTCAAATCGAGGACTATCGCAATGCCGTCACCTGGATATCGCTGCAAAAAGAAGTCGATGCCAAGCGCATCGGCCTCTGGGGCATCTCGTACAGTGGTGGGCACGTGCTGCACCTGGGCGCCTACGACAAACGGGTCAAGGCGGTCGCGTCGCTACTACCGTTGATTGACGCGCTGCAAGGCTATTGGGTGCGCGCGGTTCGCCAGGATCTGCTCCCGGAACTCAGAGCGAAGCTCGCGGCCGATCGCGCTGAGCGATATGCAACCGGCAAAATTAATTACATGCCCGTAGTTGCGCCGGAAGGTCAGTCAGCGGTGATTCCTGGCAAGGCCGCCAATGACTGGTTTGCGACTGTACCGAAGGTCGCGCCGAACTGGAAAAATCAGGTGACATTCGAATCGGTTGAACAGGGCATGGAGTATCAGCCCGGTGCCGCGATCCATCTCATATCGCCCACGCCGCTGCTGATGGTGGTGGCAACGCACGACACTACCACGCCCACGGATTCAGCGCTCGCCGCATACGGCCGTGCACTGGAGCCGAAGACTCTAATTCTTTCCAAGGGCAACCACTGGGCGGGCGAGAACGAGCAAGAAGATGCTAAGTTGGTTGGGCCCGTGGTCGATTGGTTTAAGCAGTGGCTGATGAAATAGGAACGTCATCTCGTGCCCTTGTGAGTCACGTAGGCTAGGGGTTTGTTAAAGATCCCTAGCCGTTATCGACATGGATCCCCGCCTTCGCGGGGATGACAGGTTGGAATTCATGCGCATCACCCGGAAAATAAAGTGGCATCAAATTATGAAGCGCTACACTAGTTCTGGCACATGCCCCCCTGGCAATGCCGCGCTTGCGTTGGACGGCGCTTCTCTGCGACTATAGTTTCCTATCGGAGATTGTCTTCGCGGAAAAAACGCTTTGCCCAAGACCCGAGCCACGCTCGCAAAACTCACCCGCCCGCGCCTGCACGCGGCGGTCAAACGTGCGCGGCTGTTCAAGCTGCTCGATCAGCGTGAGCGTTACCCCATCATTTGGGTCAATGGTCCGCCAGGCGCCGGCAAGACCACCCTGGTAGCGAGTTATCTCGAAACCCGTAACGCGAATACGTTTTGGTATCAGGTCGATGAAGGCGATCTCGATCCGGCGACGTTCTTTCACTATCTCGCCGAACTCGCGAAGCAATCAAAGAGTCGCAAAAAAACACCGCTTCCGGTCCTCTCGGCGGACTATTTACCTAATCTCGCGGGATTTACACGGCGCTTCTTTCGGGATCTATTTGCCCGGCTCGGCGCGGAAGCCGTGCTGGTATTGGACAACTGCCAAGACGCCGCGGGTGAATCGTTTCATGTCATCTTGCGCGAAGCCTGCGAGGAAATTCCCCAGGGTGCATACCTCATCGCAATATCGCGCACAACGCAACCTAATGAACTCGTTCGCCATAGCGCCAACCAGCGTGTGCGAGACATTGGTTGGGATGCGTTGCAACTTACACCGAGCGAAACCCGCGACATCGCCAAGCTCAGTAAAGAAGAAACGCAAACCCTTCATAATCAGTGCGAAGGCTGGGTCGCTGGACTGGTACTGCTTATGGCGAATCGATTTGTAGCGAGGCCTAATCAAGAAGCGCAGACCCTCCAAACCAAAGAAGCGGTATTCGCCTACTTCGCCGGCGAAGTGTT
This sequence comes from Pseudomonadota bacterium, assembly GCA_031398205.1. Taxonomy (GTDB): domain Bacteria; phylum Pseudomonadota; class Gammaproteobacteria; order Burkholderiales; family JALYOK01; genus JALYOK01. The sequence goes on from JANNMV010000593.1 coordinate 11,241, forward strand.
TTCAAGAAGCACACCCGAGACCCGCGAGCTCCTTATGCGAGCGGCATTATTTCCATTTACGACGGTCGCCATGGCCGTAGAGATTACGGCCAATCCAGATGCGGGTCGCATACTCAATGAGCTATACGAGAAACAATATTTTGTTGATCGCAAAAATAAAGGCGAGCCGACATATCAATTTCATGATCTGTTTCGAGAGTTTTTGCTCAAGAAACTGAGCGATACGTACGACCCGGCGGCGCTTGTGCCACTTCGCGCCCGCGCCGGTCAGCTCTTGCAGCAGCGCGGACAAATCGCCGAAGCAGTGCAACTTTTTCGACAAGCGGGCGATTGGGAAAGCGTGACCGGTCTCATTCTCGCCAATGCACAATCCTTAGTCGATCAAGGTCGATGGCAAACAGTGAACGAGTGTTATGTTGACTTACCACAGGATTGGTTGGAAAAGAACCCGTGGCTTATTTATTGGCGCGGGTGTGTCCAACTGCCCGTTGACCTCGCCGTCGCCAAGGCTCTGATGGAACGAGCCTACGAGGAATTCAGTGCCCAAGATGACGTAGCGGG
>JANNMV010000607.1:0-2216 GCA_031398205.1 Pseudomonadota bacterium
AGCGGAGGCTCGGTTCATGTTTTCTAGACAAGAACATCACTTTGCAAACGTAAACAATCAGACGCTACACTACGTCACTTCCGGTGAAGGCAAGTTGATTTTATTCGTGCACGGTTTTCCGGAGTTTTGGTACGAGTGGCAAGATCAGCTCGATGAATTTGGCCAGGACTATCAGGCCGTCGCGCTCGATATGCGCGGCTATAACCTCTCCTCCAAGCCCACGGATGTTGCCGCCTATCACGCTAAACATTTGATCGAAGATTTGCGCTGCCTGATCGAGTATTTGGGCCACAAAACCTGCGTCCTCGTGGCTCACGACTGGGGCGGTGCCGTTGCCTGGACCTTCGCCGCCAGCCATCCCGAGTACATCGAAAAACTCGTCATCATCAATGCCCCACACACGGCAACTTTCGCCCGCGAGCTAACTCACAATCCGGCGCAGCAAGCGGCAAGCCAATACATGCTTTTGTTTCGCATGGATAAAGCCGAGCGCGTGATGACGGAAAATAATTACGCGCGGTTGGTCACGATGCTGAAGAGTACCGGCTCGAACGGCGAGTGGCTGACAGAAGACGATAAGGCACGCTACCTGAAGGCCTGGTCGCAACCCGGCGCCGTTACCGGCGGCCTAAATTACTATCGCGCCTCGCCGCTCTTCCCGCCGTCGGCGGACGCCCCCGGCGCGAGCGCCGTTCATATCGATCCACGACGGGTGACGGTCCACATGCCAACGCTGGTTATTTGGGGCGATGCCGATACGGCTTTACTGCCGAGCTTGCTCGATGGCCTGGAGCAATACGTCCCCGATTTGACATTGAAACGAATTCCAGACGGCTCGCATTGGGTGATCCATGAGCAGCCGGAGTTGGTGAACGAGTACATTCGAGCGTTCCTTTAGAATAGGTCGCGACGAGATATTCCCTCCCCTTGAAGGGGAAGAGGTTATGCTCTGAAGCTAGTCGAAGAACAACCAGGAGGAGGAAGTTCCGTTGAATGATGGACAAGCAACGCCGCTATTAAGCCTGCGCGAGGTATCCGTGCGGTTCGGCGGAATCGTCGCGCTTGATCGGGTCAGCTTCGATGTCACGCGTGGCACGATCGTCGGTCTCATCGGACCGAACGGTGCGGGCAAGACCACATTATTCAACTGCCTGTCGCGGCTTTATCAATACGATAGTGGCAAAATCACCTTCGAAGGCCACTCCTTAATTGACGTGCCACGCCACGGTATCGCGGCACTTGGCATTGGCCGCACGTTTCAGAATCTCGCGCTGTTTCGCAACCTCACGGTCACGCAAAATGTGTTGCTGGGTGGTCACTCGCAAACCAACGGTGGATTCTTCGTTAACGCGCTGCGCTTGCCCAACGTCGTGAGACAAGAAGAAACGTTGCGCGAGCAAGCCGAAGGTTTGATCGATACGCTTAACTTGCGCTCAGTCGCGGAAACGCGAGTGTCCGACTTATCGTTCGGCACACAAAAGCGGGTCGAGCTCGCACGTGCCCTCGCGACCAAACCCAAACTGCTGCTGCTCGACGAACCGGCCGGTGGCCTCAATCATTCGGAAGTCGACAACCTCAAAACGCTGATTCAAGATTTACGCGATCGCTTCGCCCTCACGGTGTTGCTGGTCGAGCATCATATGAGCTTGGTGATGAATGTGTCGGACAAAGTCGTCGCTATCGATTTCGGCCGCAAGATCGCTGATGGTTTACCACAAGAAGTGCAAAACCATCCCGACGTGATCAGAGCCTACCTGGGTGTCGCCGCATGAGCGCGATACTCGCCGCGGAAAATCTCGATGCATCCTACGGCGCAACGCAGGTATTATTCGGCGTCAGTTTTTCCGTGGAACAAGGCGGCATCACCACGATCCTCGGCGCGAACGGCGCGGGCAAAACCACGTTGCTGCGCGCCATCTCCGGCATGGTCAACACGCGCGGGCTGATTACGTTTCTCGGTCAACGGGTCGAAACCAAAGCCACCGAGGACATCGTGCGCATGGGCCTAGGCCATGTGCCCGACGGGCGCGGCACATTCACCCATCTCACCACGGAAGAGAATTTGCGGCTCGGCACCTACACGCGACGCGATAAAGCGGAAACGGAAAAAGATTTCGAGCGCGTCTACGGCTATTTTCCCCGCCTCAAAGAACGCCGCGGTCAACAGGCCGGCACGCTCTCCGGCGGCGAACAACAAATGCTCGCCATTGGCCGCG
>JANNMV010000650.1:0-2664 GCA_031398205.1 Pseudomonadota bacterium
AAGCGATTGAGTCGCGCCTCTTGCTTGCGCCAGTCGAAGCCGTCGCGCCAATAGGCGGTCAATTCTTTTAGATAGGCGAGGCTGGCGCCGTATTGCCATTCTTCACCGGGCGCTTGATCGGGCCAGCGGGTGCGCGCAAGGCGATCTTTTAGGTCAACAAGAATTTCGTCGGGGAAAGCGATTTGAAATGGTGTGGGTTGCATAGGGAGAAATTTCGATTGTGTGACGGTAGCGTAATTTTACACCGACTCTGCGCGTCCTCATTCGCTTATAATTTAAGACTGCGTTGCTTTTGTCGTCCCCGTGAAAACGGGGACCCATTTTTGTTTTTCTAAGTCAATATGGATCCCCGCTTTCGCGGGGATGACACAGTGGTTTATTGATTGTTGCGGGACAATTATTTCGTCGATTTAGTTAAATCGCACGTACTCAAAATCCGTCGCTTGATTATTGATGCCGCGATCCGGTGGCGAGATCCAGTTGGCGTATTTTCCGGGTTCCGTGACGCGGCCCATCAACGATTGAATGTAGGCACGGTCGGTTTCCGTCGGCAGCCAGTTGGCGACATTCGCTTGACAGGCGTTCTCGTCGATGATTTGCCCCGACGGCGAAACGCGGATGCCCGCGAGGGAACCGATCTGGCGATTGAACGCTTTGTGCGGCACCGTGAGTTCAAATTCGATGCCGTGTTTTTGCATGACGCGGTTCCAGCGCGTGACGCCGGCGATGGTGTCGGCAATGTAGTCGTCGCGCAGACGTTCGTTCAGAGTTGTCAGGGCGGAAACGGCGCGCTTGCCGATCTGTCCATTGCCGATATCGAGAATGTCGTAGCTGGCGTCGCCGAGTTGATGGTCGTCGTCGATCAGTTGCTCGTCGAAACGGCCCTTTAGACCGGTGGTGTAAAACGTCGCCGCGTTGGACGACACATCGGCGCCGAACAAATCCACCGTCACGCTGAAGTGGAAATTCAAATAACGCTGCATGGTCGGCAGATCGATCACGCCATGCTGGCGCACCGCAGCCGGATCGCTGACGCGGTGCTGCTTCATGATTTCGCAGGTGCGTTCGAGAATGCGCGTGATGCCGGTGATGCCGACATACATGTGGTGCGCCTCTTCTTTCAGCATAAATTTTGTGGTGCGGGCGAGGGGGTCGAACGCCGATTCGGTCAGCGCCGACAACTGGAATTTTCCATCACGGTCGGTGAAAAATGTGAACATGAAAAACGACAGCCAGTCCGGCGTTTGTTCGTTGAACGCAGCCAAAATGCGCGGATGATCTTGATCGCCGGAGCGGCGTTCGAGCAGGCCCTCCGCTTCTTCGCGGCCGTCGCGGCCGAAGTAGGCGTGCAGCAAATACACCATGGCCCAGAGATGGCGGCCCTCTTCGCAGTTGATCTGGAATAAGTTGCGCAAATCATACAGCGACGGACAGGTCATGCCGAGGCGACGTTGCTGTTCAACGGACGCCGGTTCCGTGTCGCCTTGGGTGACAATAATGCGGCGCAGGTTGCTGCGATATTCGCCGGGCACTTCCTGCCAGGCATCTTGACCTTGGTGTTCGCCGAATAAAATTTTGCGATCTTCTTGCTTCGGGTTCAGGAAAATTCCCCAGCGATACTCGGGCATGCGCACGTGGCCGAATTGCGCCCAACCATTGGGCTCGACGCTCACTGCAGTGCGCAGATACACGTCGGCGGCACTGGAATCCACCGGCCCCATGTCCTTCCACCAATCGAGGAAGCGCGGTTGCCAATGCTCCAGCGCCCGTTGCAGGGTTTTGTTGTCGGCGAGGTCGACGTTGTTGGGGATGCGTTCGCTGTAGTTGATGGACATGAGGGACCCTATTCAGATATTAAAATCGATGCGTCGTCCCCGCGAAGGCGGGGACCCAGTGTCTTTCGCGAACGATGGGATGGCCTAGGGCCACGCTGGATTCCCGCCTTCGCGGGAATGACGAAATAGACGTATTTTGGTTAAATTCGATCACGATTAAATTGGGCTTTTTTACCCGTACCAAAAATCTTCAACGCACCGTGCGCACCAACGGCATTCGGCCGAATGAAGATCCAGTTTTGCCACGCCGAAAGCCGACCGAAAATTCGCGTCGCCATGGTCTCTCGATTAAAGCGCAGGCTCGCTTCCATGCCGGTGAGGGCATCGGGCGATAGGCTGGCGCGCTCCTCAAAGGCGAGGCGGATTTCATGCTCCCAATCCAGATCATCGGGGGTGAGAGTGACTAGGCCGAGCGCCAGGGCTTGTTTTGCGCCGATGGGTTTTCCCAGCGCGGATTGAATGGCCGCGAGCGGTTCGTCCTCACCGTAAAAGCGTGTGGCCAAGCGCGTTGTGTCTTGCACGTTAGGGTAGGGGCCGAAGTTCATTGGGGATAATTGGATCTGGGGCCCATTGGCCTCGCCGTCGGGCAAGTGCAGCATGTAAGTGCGGTCAGCGGCGAGGGCGAGTTCGAGCAGCGTGCCGGCGAAGCACGAGCCTTGATCGACGATGGCAAACAAGGTACGCGATGAAACTTCCAAGCGCGCAAACGTGCGGCGAATCATGCCAATGGTTTCTTTTACAAACCAGTGCTCGGCGAGGCGCTCCATTGCTTGATCGCAGGCCAATATGCCTGGAGATCCGCCCTGGGACTTGATCTCCCAGGTGCCTA
>JANNMV010000659.1:0-11643 GCA_031398205.1 Pseudomonadota bacterium
TGCTGTGGATCATCATCGTCGACATGCTGCGCGTATCGTTCCGCCATTTGAAGGGTATGCCGGTGCCGCCGCTGTCGGAAGCGCCGCACCAAAAAACCCAACTGGCTTATCAGTAGATCATGGACGACAAACTAAAAAAACTCTGGGACGTAGTGCGCTCGCTTTCCGGCGACGACAGCTACGAGCGCTACGTCCGGCATCAGCAACAAACCCATCCCGACGAGCCGGTTTTGGCGCGCCGAGAATTCTTCGTTATGACTCTGGATAGTAAATGGAGTGGGATCGCGCGTTGCTGCTGAACCGGTTATGAACGATAATTTTATCAACTGCACGATAGTCACTCAATAATTTACACATAATTGGGCACACCCTAAAAGCTAAACGGAGAGCATAAAATGCGCGCTGCCTCAAGCCCAACGACGCTCAGCAATATGAGCCCGCTCGACCGGACAATTATTTCCAAATCGAAACTGTTCCGCAATATCAGTTTAGAATCGATTGAGTATTTGCTCGATGCCTGCCCCATCGTGGAATTCCCGGCGGGCTCGGAATTGCTGTCGCCGGGCAAACCAAATAGCAACTTATATCTGGTGCTAACGGGCCGAATGAGCGTTCATCTGGGCGATAAATCTTTTACGCCCCACGTTGTGTTTGAAGCCGGCGACTGCGCCGGCGAAATGTCTATTCTTGATGCCAGGCCGGTCTCGGCGTTCGTTATCTCCCAGGAAAACTGCCGCCTCATGGTGATCCGCCAAGAAACTCTGTGGGCGTTGATCAATGCCTCCCATGGCGTATCGCGCAATCTGCTTTACATTCTCTCCGGCCGCATGCGCTACGACAATGAAGCCCTGGTGAATAGCATTAAACTGCAACGCGAATATGAACACGTCGCCAGTACCGACGGCTTAACCGGCTTGCACAATCGGCGCTGGCTGAATGATTCGTTCAAACGTCAGATGAATCGCTGCGAGCGTAACGGCCAACCGTGTTCGATCATCATGATCGATATCGACCACTTTAAACAAATGAACGATCGCTTCGGGCATTTAGCGGGCGATCGCGTGCTGTGCACCGTCGCGCAGGTGTTGCTCAATATGTTGCGGCCGACCGATCTGGTCGCGCGCTATGGCGGCGAAGAGTTCGCCCTATGCCTACCCGAAACGCCTCTCAAGGGCGCATGGGTTATCGCCGATCGCTTACGCAAGGCAATCGCCAATGCCTCAACGCCATTTGAAGAAGGCAAGCTGTTGCCGCCGGTAAATGTTTCGATCGGCATGGCGGGCATGCAAACCAATCAAGGCCTTGACTCGTTACTCGCGGCTGCCGACAGCGCGCTCTATCGCGCCAAGGCAAACGGTCGCAACTGCATTTCCGAATAGATCGAATAAATTTGCGCCGGATCGCTTAAGAAATACTTAAGCGATCCGGCGTACAATGCCCTCTAAATAAACCGTAACTTTGTCTAGGGGGAGTACCGTCGTGAGTGCAAATGTCGCAACATCCTTTTCGCCTGAATTTGAACAGGCAACCTACAAAAAACTATTCTGGCGGTTAATCCCGTTTCTGTTCGTGCTCTACGTGATCGCTTTCTTGGATCGCGTCAATGTCAGTTTCGCCAAACTGCAAATGGGCGCGGATTTGGGCTTCAGCGACTCGGTTTACGCCCTGGGCGCAGGCATATTCTTCATCGGCTACTTCCTGTTTGAGGTGCCGAGCAACTTGATCCTGCACCGGGTCGGCGCAAAACTTTGGATTGCGCGCATCATGATTTTGTGGGGCATCATTTCCGCCGCATTCATGTATGTCAAACCGATAGGCGAATGGCTCGGAGTCGAGACGGCGACAGCTTTCAATATTCTTCGCTTCCTTCTCGGCGTCGGCGAAGCGGGTTTTTTCCCTGGAATTATTCTGTACCTCACCTACTGGTTCCCCGCCGAGTACCGCGCCCGCATGGTGGCGCGGTTCATGACGGCCGTCGCTATCGCCGGCGTCATCGGCAGTCCGCTCTCCGGCGCGATCATGGAATACATGAATGGGTTGAATGGCTGGGCCGGTTGGCAATGGCTATTCCTGTTAGAAGGTATCCCAGCGGTATTGGCAGGATTTGCTGTCTTATATTATTTGGATAATGGCCCCGCCCACGCAAAATGGTTGAATGACCGGGAGAAAGCCCTGGTCGTGCGACGGCTTGATGAGGACAACACGAAAAAGATGGGCGTTGGCGGACATCACAGTTTTTTGTCGTCTTTGAAAGACTACAAAGTTTGGGTGCTCACCTTGATGTATTTTTCCGTAGTGGTCGGATTCTACGGCGTCACTTTTTTCCTGCCGCAACTGGTGAAGGACATGGGCGTCACCAGCGAATTCAACAACGGGTTGGTTAGCGCAATCCCTTGGATTTTCGGCGCAATTGCGATGGTCTGGAACGGTCAGCATTCCGATAAGACCATGGAACGCCGCTGGCACATCGCCATCCCCGCGCTGATTGCCGCCGTTGGACTCGTCATCACGGGTTTGGCGGGCACGGAACACTTGGTCATCTCGATGATTGCCCTCACAATGACCTGCGCCGGTTGCTTGGCCGTTGTTTCGTGTTTCTGGTCGCTACCCACCGCGATTCTGACTGGCAGTGCAGCAGCCGGCGGTATTGCGCTAATTAATTCTTTCGGCAATCTCGGCGGATATTACGGTCCGAAGTGGATCGGCGTGATAAAAGATAAATTAGGAGATCCCGCCGACGCGTTATTCATCCTCGCGGGATTTTTGGTGCTGTGCGCGATCTTGACGGTTACCGTATTTAAGCCGATTCCGGCGACCTCATCTCGCCCTGCTGCCGCGCAATAGCACCTTCCTGGGAGGCGCATGGCTATTAGATCAGGGCAGGCATGCCTGCAAGATCAAGCATCCATGCGCCTCTGCAAGCAACACGCAATGCAGCTCGGGATGAGAAAAGCGCAGCCCGGATAACCTGACAACACGCTGACGCAAGCCCGCGTGTTGCGGCGTAGACTCACTGTTTCGCGTCAGCGCAACATGACGTCGGAGGCAATCAGCGTTGAAGCCGACACCTTTTCTGCCTCGGCTAAGCTGGTTAAAAAAGCCTCAATCTGCGCGGGACCCATGTCCTTCGGGTGACGCTTGCCATGAAATAAAATATAGCGTTTAATCCAATGCAAATATTGCTCTTCCGTGCGAATCGCGTAGTGCTTAATGCGCAATTTATTGCGGACTTGGTCAAGCGGTTTCGGTGGCCGAGAGACCCGTGTCAATACCGTTCGGTTAGCCGCTTATAAGTGATTTTCGATTTCCAAATTGCGTAACATTTAGCGAGGCGACAATGGCGTTAAAAAACAACCATCGCGAAATTTCATTGCTCACTGAGACGGAAGCAACACAGTTCGTCTCGATGGCGTCGGAAGGAACCGATGTCAACACCCTTCAGGATTTCGAGAACTGGGTAAGGGGCAGCGTTCGATCATTTTTCCCGCACGAAATGTTAATCGCTGGGAGCGTGCGCAACGATTTCACCGATATCGGTATCGATCGGCTTCTCGCTGTGGATTTTCCAATCGCGTATGTTGATGCCGTCAGATTAGGTCGGGGTTCGTTTACGTGCCCAACCCTCAATAGTTGGTTCAGCCGTGGTTACCGCGCCCAGCTTTTCGATCCCGCCGCTGGCCAAGGTGCGGTCGTGCCGTGGACGCCGGAATTTGACAGATTTGAACTCAAGAACGTTGCTGCCCATGGGGTAATTTCGCCTGATCGCCGCACGGCGACTTACTTCAGTTTTTCTCGAGTCCCCGGCCCGCTCAATAAGCGACACGCATGGTTATTGGAGTTAATTGTCCCGCATTTGCATCAAGCCTATGTGCGAGTTACCTCGAGCGCCAACGTGCAGGCCGGTCGTGTCGGACTTAGCGATGTTGAAGCCACACTCTTACACTGGATATCTAAAGGCAAGAGCGATGCCGATATCGCAACGATCCTTGCCCGCTCGCCACACGCGATCAAACACAGCGTGCGTCGATTGATATCAAAGCTTAACGCCGGCACCCGGCATGAGGCGGTGGCGAAGGCGGCGTGGCTGGATCCCGTAGGAATCTAGGGTGATCCAAAAAAAAGGCATGAAGCTTGCACTGAAGATCGCACCCAGCATTTATCCTTGACAGTGTCAACGCTCACCTGAGCGCTTCCAAACGCGGTGCGCTCGCGTTAAGCTTCGCGGAAGTAAAAGATTACGGATTCGTTAGAAGAAAATACGACGCGAAACACTGTAATCAAGTTGTCATTAACGATATTTAGACTTGCCTCAAAGCCATCTAAGTCGAAGGTCTCGGGTCGGCGACGGTGCAACCTCTTTCAGCTCATAAGATCGAGCCTAATAATAAATAATACTAAAAGTTAAAAGAATAATAATGATTAACGGTGTCGGACTCCGAAATTTAGACGCGGCCGTGAAATGGGCAGAGAACAAGTTCTACTGCCAGCTTCAGACGGTTAAGCTGACTCACGTCCTATTGCTCCTACTTTGCGCGTGGATGTCGTCGCTGCACGCGGCAAATCCGGCGACAATCCACATCACTCGATCCGTTGCGCTGAATCTCAAGCCCGATTTAGCCTGGGGAATTGTCAAAAGCTTTAGCGGTCTTCACCGCTGGCATCCCGGATTCACCGATACCGAACTCACGCGCGGCGCCGATGGCAAAGCGGGCGCGTTCCGTGTGGCCGCGATGAAAGACGGGCCGCGCATCGCGGACGAATTACTGCAATACAGCGAACCGTCCAAACGCTATCGCTATCGCATGGTGGCTTCACCTTTACCGGTTGACGATTATGTTGGCGCCATTTCTGTGCGGTCAAAAGGTAAAACGTCGATCGTCACATGGAGTGTGAATTTCAAACGCAAAAGGTCGTCGGCAACGTTCACCGATGCGGACGTGAAATTAATGATTGACCACCTGGTGCAGGTGGGACTCGCAAATTTAAAACGAATTGCTTCTGATGCGGCGTGAGTCGGCCATACGGATTAATTTAAGGGGGAGTGTAATGAAACGGATGATATTGTGCGGTGCGTTAGCCGGTTTAGTCATGGTCGGACAGCCAAGCATGGCCGCCACCCAGGTTCAGATCGACGCAGCGTGGAATAAGGGCCTGGCTTGGCTCATGACCAACCAGCATGGCGACGGCGGTTGGAGCAGCGCCGTCTTGGATGGCAACGTGACTCGCCAAGGCCTGGGATTTCAAGCCACCGCTGCGGCCGTTGAAGCACTCGCCAATATCGGCCTAAAGACCGGTTACACCTACATGGGTGGCGTGGCTTGGCTCAGCAACGCCGAGCCCGCCAGCGTTGAAGCTGCGGCGCGTCAGATACTCGCGCTCAAGGCGGCAGGCGAAGATGTTGCCGCACTCGCGACCAAGCTTGCATCCTGGCGCAATGTGGGTTCTAGTTGGGGCGCATTCCCACAATACGAAGCCGGCTTGCCCGACACTGCGCTTGGCATCCTCTCCTTGATGGACGCGCAAGGCGCCGGCTACATCACCAGCGAATTGTTTATCGCGGTGTGCGCCGTCATGGTGGGCCAGCGGCCAAACCCGAACTTTCTGTTTCCTTATGACCTCTGGGCGCCGGGGCTTCCGCCCTCCACGCCGCCGGCGGGGCTGACGACGGGTGGGGTTATTCCTTCGGCGTACGCGCTTATGGCCGTTAACAAAGCGGCAACGCGTTTTACGGGTGGGACCTGCAATGCCGTCCCCTACACAATAGCCACGGTCGTAACTACTGGTGTGGCTGGGGTGGTCGCCAAGAAGAACTTCGATAACGGTTTCGGCGACAATGGGTCTAGTGCGATTCTCGAAACGGCGCTTGCCCTTCGTGCGCTCAAAACCGTCGCCCCCACCAACGCGGCCGCGGCGACTGCGTTCGATTATCTCGTCGCCACCCAAGCTTTAGACGGAAGCTGGGCGGGTGATGCACTGCAAACCGCCGAAGTCATGCTCGCATTGGCGGCGCCGACCACCGCGCTCGTTCAGCGGCCGTCCGCTACGGTTGTGACCGACACCGACAAAGATGGTATCCCTGACGATGTAGAAACCGTTCTTGGAACAAATCGTTTGGTCGCTGATTCCCGTTTCTTGGCCGATGGCTCGGGTTCAGTCATCACCCAGCCCGCGTTATTGCGCGCCGCCGCCGCGATTGTGCAGGCGCCGAGTGCCGCCAGTTTGATCAGTGAGACAGGAACGCAATCGCCGTCGACGTGGAACCGCGCAGTAGATCGAGAGTTATTCATCGCCGGGTCGTCGTTGCAAATGACGACGCTCGCAGACGTGCTGGCGAGCCTGTTCGCGCCCAGCACCGCGGAGGTACTACTTGACGATGGCGGTGTGGTTGGCGCCGAACAAGGACGTATGTACCGCGCCTATTACGGTACGGTTGCCGGCAGCGGTATCGCCGGGCTGGACGGACAACGGCTATTGATTCACCTCAGTTCTCAAGGCGGTTCGTACGCGGGCGCTGTCGCGGTCGCCCGCGCGATTTCAGTTGCCCGGATGGTGATCGATGCCACCTGTAGCGACAGCAACAACAACCATCGCTGGTCATGCCCGATCGGTAACACCGTCAAGGCGATACCCGAAGCCGGTCTGTCCGACGTTCAGCCCGCGCTGCATGTGGGCGTCAACGTTGCGTTGGGTGGGTTGCCCATCACAGCAAGCGATGTGGCGCGACTCAATGCCGCACCCATCAACGCTTTGGTTCTTGGCCCGGCCGTCACCCGGTCGCTCAGGAATGCCGGCCTGTCGTCGTTGAGTCGGGCAAACTTGGCGGCAATTCTGTCCGGTAAAACCAAATCGAGCTGGAATGAGATCGCAGCACAGTTGCCGGCCCAGCCCATGATCCTTTGCCAGATGAATGAGGGTGCTCAGCCGGCCGCCAATGCGCTATTTCTGAAATATGCCTGTGACGCATCCGGCGCACTGCCAGCGGTCGCGGCCAGCAACGTTGGCGCCAGCGGCGGAACACTCAGGAGCCCCGGCTACTTGGTGGTTAACAATGCAACCGCTGATGAAGTTTCGGCGTGTTTGAACAAAGCCGATCAGGGCGGGATATTCCAGATCGGATCGACGCAAGTCAATGTGCCGCCGGGCAGCTTCGCTGTTGGCGTCCTTGGCCGTGCAAGACAGCCGGATGCGGATGATCGTTGGACTTATTTATCCGTGGATGGCGTCGATGCCAGCAAAGCCAATGTCGCAGCGGGTAATTATCCGGCATACAGCGAGGCTTGGATGCAATGGCGTCGCAGTGTGGCGAATGGCGTCGCTGCGCCGAATGGCGCAACGCTTGAGGTACTCAAGCTCCTACGCCAACGGTTAGGTAGTGCGGACCTGCTGCAGGGACTGAACGGCATTGTCCCGTTGTCCGACAAGACGGCGGCGGCGAAAGGGATTATCACCATGAACGTGACCACGCAGGGCGATGCCTGTAAGCCGCCGCGCTAGCGTCACCCAAGAACGAAACACCATTCGCAACATCCATTAGTTATACATGCGGGCGCGACGCCCGCGCTTAAAGAACACAAAAGGGGACAGCATGGGCCGGTTAAATAGAATTGTAGTGGTTGGGATCCTACTGGGTGCGATATGGCCGGCCTGGGGTCGTGTCGATCCGGCGGTGATTGACGATGAAGTCATCGACAAAATCGTCACGCAACCGCTGCGCCGTGGGCAGAACGTGTTGCCCGAGAAGGTGCGCCACAGTGTCGTGGGAATTGAAACCGACCTTGAGAATATGGCCCGCTCCGCATCATCGGCGCGCAGTGCCGCCGTAACGGTGCCCACGATGTCCGGACGCATCGCCGAACTTGAATCGTTGCGACTGGAAGCACGCACCCAACTCGCCGCGGCGCGCGCCCGGTTAGTGCAACTCAATCGCCCGGCCGCCATCAAGGATCAAGACGCCTTAGCGGCTAAAGTAGAAGAACGTTTCAACCGTGCGCTGAAAGCCCTGCAAGCCATCGACAACAGTACCGGCGATACCGACCGCCGCGCAGCAGTCACCAGCGCCAAGCGCGTCCTGAGCGGCCTGCGTAGCCCAAACGACAGCATCCCGGTAAGCAAGGGCCCGATCTCCACCTTCAGGCAAGACGTGCCGCTCAAGTCACAGCCGCAGACCCCGGCCGGCAAGCCACCGCAATATATTTCGGCGCCGGTATTTCCCGGCAACATGCTGGCCTTCAACGACGCCACCCTCATCGCTGGAACCCCACCGACGGTGCCGGTCGAAGCGGCCCAGTGTAGCTATGCCGCTGCCGATCTGGACAAGAGCGCCACCGCGCAATTCGAAGTGCGCGCCACGCCCGAGCTAACGGCGCTGGCCGATTCGCTGGATTACTCACCGGTCAAGATCTTCAAGTGGGTATACGAGAACATTAAATACGAACCCTATTACGGCTCGCTTAAAGGCGCTCAAGCCACGTATCTCGCCCGCGGTGGCAACGACACCGACCAGGCGTCGCTGCTTATTGCCTTGCTGCGTATTTCCAACATTCCGACGCGCTATGTGCTCGGTCGGGCGCGTTTCACAAACGACCTGCGTGTGGCGCGCTGGCTTGGCGCCAAGACCATGACGGGAGCGGCCCAGATATTGGGGCAGGGGCGGGTGCCGTGGGCGGCAGACAACGCGGTCGTCACCATTTTAGAGTTCAACCACGTTTGGGTCGAAGCCTGTGTCGCCTATGGCCATTATCGTGGCGCCAAGATCGACAACGCCGGTCATCGCTGGATTCCGCTCGACGCCAGCTTCAAGGACAAGACCTATCAGGCCGGTCTGGCGACCAATGTGACTCTCGACTACGCCACCTATCTATCCAAGCGCCGCAACGGCCCCGACAGTTTGCCGCAGGAATATTACGCGCGACAAGTCGAAACCTACATCAAGAACAGTTATGGCATAAACTTTAGCTTGGAAGACACGCCCTATCGTGGCACGGTTGCCCCGCTGCGCGTCGATGTATTACCCGCCAGTTTGCCATTTCAGGTCAATCAATTCCTAGCCTGGACGGGAACGACCTTGGCCGATACCGCCGCATTACCGGACGCGCATCGTTACAAACTCAACATCACCGTTAGCAACGGCGCCAGCACGCCTTTGGCGACGACGACGTTGCAGATGCCCGAGCACCTACTAAAGCGCATCACGTTATCGACCAGAGGCGCGACCGCCGCAGATCAAACCAGTCTGGACGCTTGGCGCCTCGATGGTAGCCTGGCTACGCTCGCGCCGTCCATCAACGTCGTTCCGGTGATCAAATCTGAAGGGGTGGATCAAGTGGTCGGCGCCACGTCAGTGAACCTCACCACAACCAATAACCAACTCAAGCTGGAAGTCTGGTTGCCAGAACTTGGCCTGACCACCAATTGTTTAACAGTCAGTCCAGGTCCCGGCTGCGTTAACGCGGTTAATTTCACCAGCATCGGCGCCGCCAATTACCATGCATTGCAAGCCTACGGTTTCCAGGCATCCGATCAGCATTTGGCGAATCGTGCCGCCAAGTTGCTCGACAGCGTCAAAACAACCGCGAATCCCAATACCAATTTGGATGAGACGGAAGGCGAGTACCTAAATGTCGTGGGTCTTAAATTCATGCGCTATACCACCGATGCTACCAAAAGCATCGGCGAACTTGATGGCGGCTCGGGCGAAAGCGGTAACCACCTCGGCCTGACCTCGTCGCAAATGAAAGTCGAGTATCTCTTCGATCTACCATTTGCGGTGAACCGCAGCGGTTTTCTGGTGGATGTTCCCGGTGGTCTTAACCGCAACGTCAATATCACTACCGGCGGAGCTTCCTACAAGTCCTTTTTGCTTGCCGGTTACGCCGCATCCGCCTACGAATCCTATATCTGGCAAGAGAATTCACGTTTGGATGCGGTATCCACCGTGCGCGGGATTCAATTTGCGCGTGAAACCGGCATCGAAGTGCTGAGCCTGACCACGGTCAATTGGAGCGTGGCGGGCGATGAGTTGACCTGTGCCAATACCTTAAGCCAATGCTACAAATTCACGCATAACGCGAATGCGTTGCTGAACTACCCAGCGGCCACCGTAAGTTCAATTAAAGCAAACTACATTGATCAAGCGCGCACCGTAAGCATTCCGCGCAGTTTGATTCAATACAACAATTGGCGAGGACATGTTTTTGTCGCAGAAAAAAGTACACTGCCGTATGCTGCAACCTACGCCATCAACGGTGCCTACGCCGGTGGATTTACTACCGGCTTTCCGCTGATATTCAACCTTGATTCGATACTGGGCACGGGCAACGCATTCGCCCCAACGGTTCCGTCCATTTATACCAACCTACCCAGCGGCAATCCCCCGTTCATCATCGGCGGCAGCGGCATCGGCGGTGGATTCTCGTTCCTCGACGCCTGGGCCGGCGATCCGGTCAACATGGCCAACGGCAATATGTACCACGTCGAGCGCGATATCTCGATTCCCGGCCGCGGCGGTTTGCCGATTGTATTCGAACGTTCCTACAACAGCCGCGCCGCGAATACCGATACGGCTTGCGCCCCGATGGGTTGTGGCTGGACCCACAGCTTTAATCACGCGCTGAAATTTTACGGCGTCGAAGGCGGCGCCGCTAAAGTCTCCTGGATCGACGGCACCGGCAGCGAGAAATTCTTCTCCACCACGGCCCATGTCAGCGGCAATATTAATCTGAGCGCGACCCTCACTAATCCGCCCGGCGTATACGTGAGCTTCACTCGCGCCGCCGATGGAACCTACTCGATCCGTGAAAAGAACGGACTCACCTACAAGTTTGAAACCCTCACCGGCGGCCCCACCAACACCGGCCTTATCTCGAAGCTACAAACCATTACCGACCGCAACGCCAATGCGCTGACGTTAACCTACGCCACCGGCAATCTCACCGCCGTGCGTGATGCGCTGGCGCGCGGTTTGGACTTCACCTACACCGGCACGCGTATCAGCCAAGTCAAAGAAACCGCCAACCTGCTGGCGCGCACACACCAATACACCTACGAAGCCGATGGTGACTTGGCAACGTATAAGAACCCGGCTGCGGTTGCCCTGGCAGCAGATGCGGGACCTGTCACCTACGCGTATTACACAACGGCTGATGGCGTAAAGATCAACCACAGTATGCTGAGCTATACGTTGCCCAATACCAACGGCATGAAGTTCGAGTATTACGCCAACGGCCGCACCTTCCGTCATTCGACGTTAGCCTGCGCAGCAACGCCCACCGCGCCGACTTGCCAGATCAACACCTTCACCTACAACGACTTCCGTCGCGAGGCCGTATCCGTGAACGAGCGCGGCTTCGATCGCCACTTCTTCTTCGACGAATGGGGCAATCCTATCAAAATCGTCGAAGAAAACGGCGCCGAGCATACTTATACCTACGACACGCTCAACAATCGGCCTTACAACCGCCTGACCAAGAAAGACCCGCTGGGCTATGTGACGAGTTATGCCTACGACGGGCGGGACCGGTTGCTGAGCAAGGAAGATCCAAACGGAAATCGGGTGGAATACGCGTGGGACGCTGGTGGTCGGCTGGGTGGATTGACGGCCCGGGTGGGCAGTTTGGTGAAGACCACCGGGTACGGGTATGATGA
>JANNMV010000670.1:0-1586 GCA_031398205.1 Pseudomonadota bacterium
CCGACGGCATCGTCCACATAAGTACTCGCCGGGCCACGCAACGTGCCTTCATAAATCAGCCGCGGAATGTTCAGCATGATGCCGGAGAAATGGCTATAGGCCAGCTTTGGCTGCATCGGTGAAATTTCGCCATTGCGCAGCGCGCGCCGCAGCAGCGACATAAAAAGCTTGCCTTGAACGCGCGACACATCCGCGTTCGCAATCGAGCTTGGCGGCAGCAGCAACACGTAGGCAAACGCATCGGGATTGCTGTCGTAATAACGATAGGTCAGCTTGATCCACTCCCGCACCAGTTCCGCAAACGGCAGCGTGCTTTTCGCCAGGTGACGTTTCTGATTGGCCATCTCATCGACGATTGCAACGTAGGCGCTCGATAATATTTCTTCTTTGCTCTTGAAGTGGCGATACAACGCAGCCTCGTTCACGTCCATGTGCGCGGAAATCGCTTTGATCGTGGCATTGCGCGCGCCACCCTCCACGACAAGGCGGATGGCAGAGGCGGTGATTGTGTCGCGGCTGATCTTTGCGTGGCGTCCCATTAATCCATTATATGTAAACGTTTACTTATTTATATTGAATAATATTTATTTATTATCAATAGGATAAGAAATATGTAATTATTTTTTGTCAGATTTCCCATGGCTTTCACGACTACCGATCGGGAACATCATTCGCTTGACGATCCCAATCCACGCGCTTGCCGCCCGGCAAGTGTAAGCGATCAACTTTCTTGGAGACAAAAGGCCATGACATATTTTAAATTTAACTGGAGGGGGTTTCTACTCAAGGCCGTAGTGCCCACCGTCTTTGCGTTGACCAGCATCGGCGCAGCAACGAGCGCGCACGCAAGCGATGACGATAGTGGTCGCGTTTATACCGCAACCAACGCGGTAGCAGGCAATGAGATCGTCATCTACCGTCGCGCGAGCAACGGCAGCTTGTCACCCGCGGGCCGCGTTGCGACGAATGGCCTTGGAAGCGGCGGCGGCCTCGGCAATCAAGGCGGACTGGTCGCGAGCAAAAACGGTCGCTGGCTCTTCGCCGTCAACGCCGGCAGCAATGAAATTTCCGTTTTCTCGGTCCGTCGCGGGCTTCCCACGCTGGTGGATAAAGTCGCCTCGGGCGGCACACGGCCCGTGAGTTTGACTGTTCATGGCGATTTACTTTATGTCCTCAACGGTGGCGGCGCCAACAATATCACCGGCTTTAGCATCGGCGAATGGGGCAAGCTCACCCCGATTGCAAATTCGACCAAACCCCTCAGCGCCGCCGCGACAGGTCCCGCGCAAATACAGTTCACGCCCGATGGCGACGCGCTCGTGGTTACGGAAAAAGCAACCAACAAAATCGACATCTACGCGATAGAAGATGGTGTCGCAAATGGCCCTACCGTACGCGATTCGAATGGTGTTACGCCGTTCGGTTTCGCCTTCGATAAGCGCGGTCACCTAATCGTATCGGAAGCCTTCGGCGGTGCGCCGAATCAATCCGCCTTGTCTTCTTATAAAGTCTCCGACGAAAGCAGCGACATCAGCGTCATCAGCCCATCGGTTAAAGATGGTCAAAGCGCCGCATGCTGGGTCGTT
>JANNMV010000676.1:0-2591 GCA_031398205.1 Pseudomonadota bacterium
CTCGGATCGGTCTGCATTTGCTGGTACTCGGCTTTCAAGTCCTCGCTGCTCAAGTTGCCGTACGGACCCTCGTCCCATTTGACGTTCAGGACTTTCGCAGCTTGCATCGCTTGCGGGAATTTTTCCGCGAGTGCTACGACCCATCCGGTACATTTGCCAAGTGCATTGTCGACCGCAACCGCTTTGACAAAACCGGGGATCTTTTTCGCTTCCGTATCGTCAATTTCAGTGACTTTCGAGCCATAGCGCGAGCGGGGAATGACCAACGCGCCGTACAGCATATTCGGGAGAAACACGTCGATGCCGTATTTCGCCTGGCCGTTAGTTTTGGCGGGGATGTCGATAGCCGGCACGGATTTACCGATGATTTCGTACTTGCTCGGATTCTTGAGTTTGATGCTCTTGAAATCGTCGGGGTAGCTGAACCTGCGGTCGATCTTTACCTTTTGCAGAATTTCGCCGTAAGAGACCGAGAGCTTGGAAGGCCGATGAACCACGCGGCTATTGGCCGCAAAGCAATCGGCTTCCTTGGCGTTGAGCAATTTAGCGCCGGCTTCGACCAGCGCGATGCGGCCTGCGGCGCCGGCGCGCGCAATGCGGTCGAACTCCGTGGTCACACTGCCGCTATTGACCGTATAGGCCAGGCCATAGGTGCCGAAGGTGTCGTTGCTCTCGACCGGCTGATCAAGGCGTACATCGCCCCATTTCACTTCCAGCTCTTCCGCAATGACTTGTGCGAATGCCGTGCCGATGTGTTGCCCCATCTCTGCCTTGACCACGTGCATGACCGTCTTACCATCAGGCGTGATGGTGAACCAAATTGCCGGTGTGAACGCCTGCGTCGCCGCGGCCGCTTGCGCGTCTTTGCTGGCGAGTATGCCTGTGCCGAAGGCGATGCCGAGCACCGCGCCGGCGCTGCTGACGCTGGAACGAATCAAGAATTCGCGCCGGCTGATGCCACTGGCGTTTTCGTTAGACATTTTTTGCTCCTTTGCGGGCGATTTCCGCCGCGCGTTTAACCGCGCCGACAATGCGCGAGTACGTCGCGCAGCGGCACAGGTTGCCGTTCATCCATTGCACCACTTCGTCGTCCGTTGGATTGGCGTTACGCGCCAGCAACGCCGCCGCTTGCATGATTTGCCCCGATTGGCAGTAGCCGCACTGCGGAACCTGGTGTTCGATCCAAGCCTGCTGCACCGCATGGGTGTTAGCGGGATGCAAACCTTCGATGGTGGTGATTGCCGCACCCGCAACGTCGCCGACTTTTACTAGGCAAGACCGCACCGCCTCACCATTGATGTGTACCGTGCAAGTACCACACAGGCCGAGCCCACAGCCGTATTTCGTGCCGGTTAGCCTGAGATCTTCGCGAATAACCCACAAGAGTGGGGTGTCTGGCGGAGCATCGGCAAAAAAACTTTGCCCGTTTATATTAAGTTGCGGCATAGCGTGCTACCTCCTGTTAATTGGGCTAGAACAAAGAATGCGGGGATGAAAATGATTGCGGCAAACTGAACGTGCGGAAAATGCGCCGCGTAGAAACGCGTCGACGTTGCTGTCGAGTAACTCTTCATACGTCATGAGCATGGTCGAGCGCCTCCGGGAAAATGACCGTTTTCTTAACATGAAACGGCGTGTTGAACTTCTTACTGGAGATTACGCCTGCAACGGTGGCGTGGCAAGCTGCACGCGCAACTCTAGCCTTTCGCTAATCGCATCGGCACCTTACCGGCGGGCAACACTTGAAATTCCGCCGATCCACGCATGTGTTGCTCGGG
This sequence comes from Pseudomonadota bacterium, assembly GCA_031398205.1. Lineage (GTDB taxonomy): Bacteria > Pseudomonadota > Gammaproteobacteria > Burkholderiales > JALYOK01 > JALYOK01. The sequence continues at coordinate 1,779 of JANNMV010000676.1, forward strand.
CCCAGGCGGGGAATAGACGGCGAAAATACGCATCGGCTCCCAGCCGGTATTAAACGTTGAATGGTAGGCACCCTTCGGAATGGAGACTAGGCTGCCGGCGCTGAGTGGTTCGATGACGGGTTTACCGTCTTGGTCTTCCACCATTTGTTCGCCCTGCCCCGAGATGACGAAAATGAACTGCTCCGATTCCGGATGATTATGCCGAGCATGGCCCTGGCCCGGCTCGAAGAATAAGATCACCGCGCTCATCGCGCGGGCTGGGGAAACACCCGGGCCGCCGATTACCTTCGCCGTCACCCAATCGGCCATAATGGTTTCGACTTCGTTCGGCGCCACAACAAATTTCTGCTCGGTCATCTGTTAGTTCTCCTTTATTTGTCACCGGCGCTTTCGGTGCTGATACGCGACAGCGGATCGACCTCGATAGCTTTCGATTCTTTAATGAATAGCGCGCCAATCACCACCACCGCCAGCGCGATTACGACGGGATACCACAAACCAAAATAAATGTCGCCGCTATAAGCCATCATCGCAAACGCGACGGTCGGCGTCATGCCGCCGAACCAGCCGCTGCCGATGTGATAGGGAAACGACAGTGAGGAATAGCGAATTCTCGGCGGAAACATATCGACCAGGGCCGCCGCCGCAGGCCCGTAACCCATGGTGACAAAAACCAGCATGATAAACATCAGCAGCACGAGCATCGGTTTGTTGATCTGAGCCGGATCGGCCTTGGCGGGATAGCCCGCCGCTTGAATGGCCGCCGCGAGATTTTTCGACAGCGCTTTACTGCTTTCTTCGGCCACCTCTTTC
>JANNMV010000679.1:0-7281 GCA_031398205.1 Pseudomonadota bacterium
TAACCCCAATGTGTCATCCCCGCGAAGGCGGGGATCCATTTGGCCGCGGCGGTTTCCCGGGCAACAACTGATCCAAATTGGTAAGCGCAGGGATCGCTGCACCCTTATACGACCCATGGATTCCCGCTTTCGCGGGAATGACAATCGGTTATTAAGCCAATATCGCAACGCATTGAGGCTGTTTGCCCCTCTAGGCATGCAAATTTTGCATCAACATTATTACGCATAAGTCGCAAAGAGAATGCAACACTACACTAGTTCTAGCGCGGCAACGGCTTGCTACCTTGACACTGAGGGGAATGAGCGCAGAAACGGGTCAAGGGCGTCGCCAGCTTCGAGGTAGTCGAACAAGTTCTTTACGGCAACTCGGGTACCGTGGAATACCGGCACGCCACCCTGGATGTCGGGGTCACAGATAATAATCGGTTGCGCCATGGGTGATTCCTCCTGCTTTCTTTCAATGATACCTCAGACGCTCCGCTATTACGCGAAGGGCAAGCAGCTCGGCCTTAGCCATCGCTTCCTCGGCCGTTGCGCCGTACGCAAGCACACCTGGCAATTCAGAGACCGCGGCGAGCCAACGGCCGTCCTCCTCTTGCTCGTTCTCGATAGTGAATTTCATAAGCTGACGCAAAACAACGGCTCAATATTGTAGCGCGAAGCCTCTCTGATGCCGAACGCAGAGTTTAATTCGACCCTGGCCCCTTTTACTTTCAATGGACAGGTTAGAAGCCAACGCGCCTTCGACCATGCGATTGCAGACGTTGTTGAATGTCTAATTCGATCGCTCGATACAAAGGCTCGACTTCGCACTGAATCTTCTCCCAGCCCTGCCCCTGAAGCTTGTGGTCTTCCGCTTCAACGCCGACTTGCTTTGACGTAAGCGCCGACCATAGCAACTCGACGATTTTGGTGAACTTACCCTTGAGCTCGACAGGAAGGAAGATACCGTTACTTGCCACGAAGTCGCGAAGCGAACCAATGGAACTACGCACCTTGTTGAAGCGATGCCAGAAGATGATGTCGATGAACGTATTTGTCCTATTGCTTGACGCCGCAATCCGTTGCCTCTGACTGTCAGACAACTCCGAGGTACTGAAAAATTCTGCGAGTTCCTGCGAATTCATACGATTCAGGTCGGGGTAGCTCTGCATTGGAGACACGAGCCAAGACACTTGGCCATGGGCTTCGTCGAGCTTTTGCCACGCTTTAGGTAAGACGTCGAACTCGCGTTCCTGCAACTTCAGTACGCCACTGAGCATCGAGTCGATCTCTACTCGCAAGCGCTGAATTTCCAGTGCCTGCTCGTGCTTGTAGCGCTCCAAGCCCTCCTTGAATTTGTTCTCGATCCATGATCTTCCGAGGAACTGAAAGAGAAGATAGGCGACCGCGGCCGAACCACCGCCGTATGCGAGTAGCTCTAGAAAGAACTTTGCAAGTGGGTCGGTCATTGGCTTGGCTTCTAACGTTTGCGTTGAGCCGCGCCCGCTTTAGGGCGTCGGCTCGAACGAAGGGTTAGGCCGCATTGCCCGTGACGGTAGCGCGCAGGGCAGCCGCGTTGCGTCATGATGCCGTGAGCTTCCTGACAAGAAAGTACATGAACGCAGCGAAGGCGAATCCCGCTAGGCTGGCGGATGCGACACAGGTTCCCGTCTCCCAACCGACGCCGAATCTCATAGCAATGAACAACCAACCCGCGAAAACCAGCGAGTAGATAACACAAGCAATTAGCTTTGCGTTTAGGGCTCGCAGCGGAGAGCTGGCGTGTTCTTCTTCGCAGACATGAAACTGGCCATGCCCTATCCCGAGCAGTTGCTCCAGGTGCTTTCCCTCCATTATCAGATTATGGCAGCGCTGAATACCGCGCACCTCATAGCCAAATAACGCCAGTGTCAACATGGCGGCAAAGATTGCCGCAAAGCCAATCAATTCACTGCCTTGGCCCTGTGGCGTAGCTGAGAGGACCTTGTTGGTATCTATAAACGCAACGGCAACTATAGAGGCGAGTGGCAAGAGGCCGAGCAGCTTCATTCGGAAATCGTCAATGGCGTGGTAGCTCTTGCATACCTCCGAGTATGCGGCAAGCAAGGCGCGCTCATTCTCGACTGGAGCATGTATCTCACGTTCAGATTGAGTCATTGCGGTGGCCTCCAAACGATCGTCGTTATCATGCGGCCTAACAGTTATTCACCGGACCCGTCGGTCCGTATATTAATATTCCAGAAACTTGTCGTTTCACTGTAACGATTTGATTCATTGGCATTCTGTTCGGCAGTGGGTCCGCATATGTAATGATAATACGGATCGCGCTTTTTGATGTAGTGTGGCGAACTTAACCCTCAACTAGGAGCGACACTTATGGGGTCCAATTCGCCAAACCCCTCACTTTAACCCCGGTTCCCCGCCTCGCCTGATGGATCAAGTCCATGCGGTCTGTCGACGCCGGCACTTGAGTCCGCGCACCGAAGAAGCCTATCGGTATTGGATTCGGCAGTTTATTTTCTTCCATGGCAAACGGCATCCCCGCGAACTGCGCGAGGCCGAGATTACGCAGTTTCTCAATCACCTGGCCGTTCAGCGCCACGTCGCCGCATCAACGCAAACCCAGGCGCTTAACGCTATTTCTATCGAGATGTGCTCGTTACGCCACTGGGTGAAATGGGTAACCTGAATCGTGTGCAGCAGCGCAAGCGAATTCCGGTGGTGATGGCCTCAAGCGAGGTATCCGCCGTGCTATCGCAGATGTCTGGCATGACGGCATTGATGGCACAGTTCAAGTTTGGTTCGGGCCTGCGCGTTGAGGCGTGTTGCACGCTACGGGTAAAAGATATTGATTTTGTCTCCTCGACCATTAACGTTCGCGATGGCAAGGGCGGGAAAGACCGCGCAACTGTGCTTCCCAGCCGATTACAAGCAGGATTGCAAGGGTACCGGCTGCAAGTTGCACAATTACATACGGATGACAGAGCGCGTGGCGCTGGCCTTGCACCGCTTCCCGGCGCACTTGAACGAAAATATCCGAAGGCGTCCGAATCCCTCGCTTGGCAGTTCGCGTTTCCGTCTTCGGTATGTCGACCTTGGGGACAAAGCGGGCGTCTTGCCCGTTGGCACATTTCGCCTGCCACAATCCAGCGCGCGTTTCGTCAGGCGGTGGCGAAGGCGGGAATTTTGAAACACGCGACGGTTCACACGCTGCGCCATTCGTTCGCCACTCAACTGCTCGCATCGGGGACAGAGATTCGGACAATTCAACTCTTGCTCGGGCACCGTAATCTGCAAACGACCATGATCTACACCCACGTGTTAGAGGTAACACGGCATGTCACCAGCCCGCTGGATCGGTTGTAACCGCTTACGATTGTAGCGCCCGGGGCGCTGAGTACTACCGCCGGGAATGTCCGCTTTCCTCGGGGAGCGACGGGCAGCTTTGGGTCGCAGGCCGAGATTCACGAGCGTTGACCTCGCGACCTCGCATACCGGAAATTCAATTCAATCAATTCGCAGTGTCAAAGTCACCACTCGTTCCTCGAACGAGAAGAGTCTTGACCCTGAGCGCTTCGGCAATTGAGGCCACGGCTCTTTCAGTTATCGCGTTAAGGCAAAAACAACGCCTTGTGAAGATTGTCACTGTTTGTCAGGTGAAATCTAAACTTTTGCACAATAGATAGACACGCAAATTTCCGGATCGGTCTCGGCCGGCACAGCAATTCTATTCGCTACCCAAACCGATCCATGATCACCGGTGCTGCTCGGCCCTTCAAAAACAGTGAGAGAGAACCGCTTAAGTCTTAGTGCTCGTCACTACTTCCAACTTGAGCTTTGGATTCGGTCCTTCTAGCATTTTCCGCACCTCCGGCAATTCAAGAAACTCTGGGTTAAGCACCTCCATGCGACCGCCGGCATTGATTGTCACTCCACCGGGCAACGTGACGTAAAGCTTTTTGTCTAAGTTGATCAATATTTTTTTCATGAGTTTCACACTTGGTTAGTTCAAGCAGCCAGTTTCTTGAACACCTCGATATCTTGCTCAAAGGACTCTTTGTAGCCACACAATTTGTTGATCGCTTCGGGTGTCACGCGGGCAGTTAACGCTGGGTCGCAACGGAACTGTGCCACGATATTGTGCATATCGTAGATGTGGTCGACAATCGGCTGACCCAAATAAGCACGAAATTTTGTAAGTGGCTCCATTATTAGCGCATCCGCTTCGTTCAGCGTGCGACGAAACTCGATTGGCGTAAGCGCTTTGAGTTCAACATCTTCATAGAGTTTGCGGTAAGCCTTGAGTAGCGCTTCCATTTGCAGACCTCGATAGGCGTGCAAAGTTTCATCCAATTTTTTCTGTTTGTCTGCATGCCGTTGAAGTGCAAACTTTGTAAAAAATACACCCACTCCCGCAAAGACGACGATGATCAAAATCGCTAACGGATGCAATCCGAAGTATTCAAGCAGCGCTTTTAACTCAGTCATGTCGGAGACTCGCCACAATCGAAAATTTGCCAGGCTGTTTGTGCAATATTATGCGCAATTAGATTCAGATTTTCTGGGGGTGGCTTCCTTAAGTTTAGGCCCCGACCCATGCATCCATCCCATCGTTTTTTTGCATCAGCGCCGAGCCCCGTAATGTTCTTTACCGATGATGCGGGGTTTCGTACTGAAAGCCCATGGTGCGGCAGTGGTAGTAAATGCCGCCATCTTGCACGATCAGCCAATTGGCGAGCTTGGCGCCTTCGTTGTGATGCGAATGGACGCTAGTCGGGGGCGTCACCATGGTGACGTAGGGAAGCCAATCCTTGCGCGCGCCGTCGACTTTGGAATAGCAATTGTCGCCTTGAATCGTCAGTGACACGGCAACCGAGTTATGGCTATGGCCTGGTTGGATGCCGCCGGGCGGTAGTTGATTCATGGCGAGCGTTAAGGTCGGTGAAATATTCCGGCGCTGCTGCATGCGCTCGGACGAAAACACCAGCGCGAGTCCCGCAGCGGGCTGCCCGGTCAATTTTTCCCGCACTTGATCGAGTTCCGTGGCGATGGTCGCCGCGGGAAAATGCGCGGCGTCGACCAGTGAGTTTTCTTGCGCGGCAGGGGAAAGGCGCTCGAAGGCGAACTGCGGCTCGTTGGTGACCAACCAGAGCACACTGTCGCACTGCGAACTTTGCAATTGAATGGGGTTTCCCCCGGGAAGCGAAAATACATCGCCGCGTCTCCAATGGATCACGTCGCGCCCTTGGGTCACCCGGCCGGCGCCTTCGATCACATAGGCCAGCACGACGCTGGCACGCGGATTGATTTCGAGGGATTCGCCGGCGGCAACGCGCGCATAGGCGGCCAGCACCAGCGGCGAGGTTGCGGGAAAATCAAGCCCAAGCGCGGCGCCCTGATCGCAGAGAATTAGGCGCGTACCGGTCGCGGCGGCAAACGCGGCATCGCGTTCGGCGCTGAAGGTGGCGGCTCGGATCTGCGGGTACTCGAGATTAAAAGCGTTTCCCGAATCGAAATATCGCGCACGCCGGGTGTAAGGCGTCTGCTCTGTGGTTTCAATTGAGAGATTGCTGGTGTTGGCGGCCGCGACGTTCATTGACTCCTATCCTCCCTGTATTGGGCAATGCGGGGCATCGCCAAGTAATAAGTGTTTGATATTCTATGCCAGGCCGCCAAACGGAGATAGCCGCGTCATACGCTTGCCATTTTGCGCGCCAATTAGAAGCCGCTATCACGGCGCCGAGAACCGCATGAATATTTGTTGCCGGTAATGATTGCCTGGGTATCCGCATCCGTTCGTAATGGCGGTGTGGTGTCGAAACGATTGTGGAGTGATTTCGCGACGCTCGGCCTGCTGCTGTTTTAGCCGGACGTTTTGCTGCGGCGTTGGCCGGGGCGCTCGTGAGTTTTTTCTATGGCACGCCACAAGCCGCATGGCGATTGCCTCGCGGCGATGCATGCCTTGGATGCCGCACTGGGATTGACTCGCAGGCCGATTGCCGGCGCAACATTTAGCCGGTATGCAGGAATGCAGTGACATACGCGGACAACGGTGGCATGCAGATTGACACTACGGGCATCGCTTAAATTCGCCAAATGACCATTGACAAAACCACGTCCGAGGAGTCAAATTTGTCAGGCCTGAGTTGTTGCGCAAAGAACGATCCACGGTTTGGGTTTTGTTCTGGTCGTGAAGCCTAGGACGAAAATAGATCACCGAAGCGAGTCGCGCAAAACCGTGACGCTCGCAACGGGCTGATTTCCAACACGAGGAGGAGAGTCACCATGAAGCATTTCACACACGCCATTGCGGCCGGGGTTTTTGGCTTGGCATTGGTAGGGGCTGGATCGACAGCAATCGCCCAATCGGGCAATGAATGGACGACATACGGCGGCGACTACGCGAATACGCGCTATAGCACGCTGGATCAAATCAATACCGGCAACGTAAGCAAGCTCAAAGTAGCTTGGATCCATTCCCTGGGCGCCTTGGAGACCCAGGAAGCCACGCCATTGGTGGTGGGCGATACGATGTACGTTTCTAGCTCGACCGGGCCGAAGCATGTGTTTGCGTTGAATGCCAAGACCGGCAAAATGAAATGGAAGCACGATCCGGAATTACCGGGAGATTATATGTCCACGGTATGCTGTGGGTTGGGTAGCCGCGGCGTCGCCTATGCCGATGGTTTGGTCTTTTTCGGCACACTGACCGCGAAACTCATTGCCCTCGATGCCAACACCGGCGAAGAGAAATGGAATACCACGGTGGCGGATTACAAAAAAGGCCACGCCATTACCTCGCCACCCTTGGTTTACAAAAATGTGGTCGTGACTGGGATAGCTGGCGGCGAATACGGCATTCGCGGCTTTCTCCAGGCACACGATCAAAAGACCGGCAAACTGCTGTGGAAGACCTACACCATTCCCGGAAGCGGCGAGCCCGGCAACGAGACATGGAAAGGCGATTCGTGGAAGACCGGCGCGGGCTCCACCTGGGGCGTGGGTTCTTATGATCCCAAGCTGAATCTGGTCTATTGGTCGACCAGCAATGCCGGGCCGTGGGGTGGTACTGCGCGCGGTAATGATTCGATTGATATCGGACCCTACACCAACCTTTGGACCGCTTCCCAGCTTGCCTTCGACGCCGATACCGGCAAGATCGTTTGGGGTTATCAATGGACGCCAAACGATGTGTGGGACTACGACGGTATTAACGAAGCAGTGCTCACCGACATCGACATCGGCGGGCAAAAAACCCCGGCGTTGCTGCATGCCGATCGCAATGGCTTTTTCTACGTG
>JANNMV010000037.1:0-1850 GCA_031398205.1 Pseudomonadota bacterium
GTCCAGCAGCAATAGCTTGGGATGGGTCGCCAGCGAACGGGCGAGTTCCAAGCGCTTGCGATCGAGCAAGGTCAGCGATCCCGACAGTAGATTGGCTTTTTTCGCCAGCCCCGTTTGGCGTAATACTGCCACGCAAATGCCATAGGCGTCGTGTTCCTTTTTCTCGCCGCCGAAGGTCGCCGCGACGAGCAGATTCTCGAATACCGTCATGCCGGAAAACGGATGCGGAATCTGATAGGAACGGCCGATGCCTAGGCGGCACCGCTGGTGCGGCGGCAACGCCGATATGTCGCGATCCTGGAACAATATCTTGCCGGCGTCTGGCGTGACATCGCCGCTGATCAGATTGAACAACGTGGTCTTGCCCGCGCCGTTCGGGCCGAGTATGCCGAGCGCTTCGTTCGCTTGCACTTGAAACGTGACATCGTCGGTCACCTTTAATGCGCCGTAGCTTTTTGAGGCGTGTTCAACTCTGAGGAGTGTTGTCAATTGGGAATGGGATTTGGAAAATTAATCTGATGCTTGAGTTGTGCTAACCCTCATGGCCCTGGGCCACCCCGTCCCCGGCCCTTCTCCCAAAGGGAGAAGGGAGTGTTCCCCTCTCCATCTGGGAGAGGGCAGGGTGAGGGCGCAGCGGTTATTAAGTGCCGATAGCCTTCAACTTCCCACCGGTGGGAATATTCGGCGCAGTCTTGTTATCGACGATCACTAAATCGAACTTCGACTTGCCTTTGCCTTTCACCCACTGGCCACCGACCAGCGGCGTCTTGGCGACATTCTTTACCGGACCTTTGCCCCAGGCGACAGGGCCGACGACGGTGTTGAGATTGGTCGCGGCGATGGCATCGCGAATCGTCGCTTTGTCGTCGATGTTTTTGCTGCGCTTCAATACATCTGCCGCAACTTCGAATAATGCATGGGCGAAGCCGATTGGCTGGGTCCATTGCTTACCGGTCGCCTTTTCGAAACTCTCGGCCAATTGTTTGGCGCTGGCTCCGTTAAGCGAAGACTTGAACGGATGAGACGGGCTCCACCACACTTCCGTGGACAAACCATCGGCCGTGTCACCGATCGCTTCCATGGCAGCGGGGAACAACAACGCTTTGCCGACGGACGCGATCTTCGGCTTGTAACCTTGCTGCGCCGCTTGGGTCCAGAAGGTTTTGAAGTCCGGTGGAATCACCACACCGGTCAAGATCTCGTTGTTGGCTTTTTTGAACGCGGCGATCTGCGCGCTGAAATCTTGCGTCAGGTTTTGATAGCGGCCCGGATCGTTAAGCTTGTAGCCCTGCGCGGCGAGCGGTTTGGGGAAGCCGACATTGGGATCGCCCCAGGCGTTGCCGTCGCCGTCGTTCGGGAACAATCCGCCGACTTGTTTGTTGGTCGGCACTTGGCCCCACATATTGGTGAACACGGCGATGATGTCTTCCAAACCCCAAAAGAAATGATAGGTCCAATTGAATCCCACATCGGGCTTACCGCCGCGGCCGAAGAACCACGGCTGCCACGGACATACGGTGGTAATGCAGGGAATTTCGTTCAACTCCGCTTGATCGGCAACCGGGTTAGTCGTCTCCGGCGTACCGCCGGCTAAGATAATGTCAACTTTGTCTTTGAGGATCAGATCCGCAGCGACTTCACCGGCGCGATTTGGATTGGATTGGCTATCTTTGACGATGATCTCAACGGGATAGTTTTTACCGCCGATCGCGAGTCCGGCTTTCATCAGTTCACGGATGGCGCCGATGACGTATTTGTCCGCCTCGCCGAAGGGCGCAAGGGGACCCGATTCCGGCGACACATAACCGATTTTAATTTTGCGTCCTGCCTGTGCAAAAGCGGTGTTAATG
>JANNMV010000047.1:0-2454 GCA_031398205.1 Pseudomonadota bacterium
AAACCCATCGCACCGCATCTATGACCAACTACCGTCGACATCGCATTGCCGGTGGTTGTTATTTCTTCACTGCCGCGATTCATGATCGACGATTGCGTCTCTTGACGGATCATATCGAACAATTGCGCGCTGCTTTTCGGACCGTCAAACAACATCATCCGTGCGGCATCGCCGCCATCGTTGTCTTGCCCGATCATCTGCATTGCATTTGGACGCTACCGGAAAGCGATAATGATTTTTCCTTGCGCTGGCGGCAAATCAAGACTGCGTTTTCTCGGCAAATACCTTTTGGCGAACGGCGCTCAAGCAGTCGCAGCGAAAAGGGCGAGCGGGGTATTTGGCAACGGCGATATTGGGAACACGCTATTCGTGACGACGACGATTACCAGCGGCATGTGGATTACATTCACTTCAATCCAGTAAAACATGGATATGTTGCGCAACCGGCCGAGTGGCCGTATTCCTCATTTCGCCGATTTGTCAGGTTGGGTATTTATCCGCATGATTGGGCGGGAAGTGGAGAAATTGAGCTTGATGAATTCGGTGAGGTTGGATGATGGGTTTCGCTTTGCTCTACCCGTCCTACATGGGGCCCGTGGCGTAGCGTACTAACGGGATCCTTTCCCTACGCCATGGGAAACCGCCTCTTGGATTTTGCTGATTTCCTTAAGAAAACCATCATGGCCGAATTGCACCGCCATTTTGGTCGGTCGCCGCGCGACGTCGCTGATTCGATATTCCCACACTTCCCCGGTGGGGTAGGTGACGCGGCGAACGGGCTTGCCGACGGCATCGCGAACGTCTTGCCGCGTTGCGACGCCGCGCGTTAGCGCCGCAAATACCGCTTCGGTCAACACTTGATTTGCCGTCGTGACTTGGCCGTTGCCATCGAAGCGCACGATAAACGTCTCGCGCCGGGCATAGCCGGCCCAGTATTCCCACACCTCTTCGCCCGCCACACCGATGCGCCGTTCAGTCGGCTCGCCCATGGTTGCGCTCACTTCGGCGCGGGTATTCCCCGGCCGCGGTAGGCTGGCACAAGCAGCAACGGTTGCGATGATGAACACGCTGGTGATTCGACGGAAGCATTTGCTCATGGTGGCGTCATTTAAAAGTCGGTAACGATTTGGAACCGTCCCGTGGTGAAAAGTTGCGCCGCGGCAACGATGTCGTCCATTTTGCTTTTTCGACAACGCTATGGCAGCATACATAGGCGATCAACATGCTCAATTCTTCTCACACTTCTCTCAAAACCGATAGGCCGGGTGCAATAGGTCTTGCGATGCGCGTCGCGCTGACCGCGGCGCTGGTCCTCGTGCTGTTTCCCGTTAGCCATGCGGTCAGCGACGGGACGCCCTGGCTTGGCCTACCGGTTGCAGCAGATACCGATTTGCCCGGTGATCGCGCACTGCAAATAGAGTTGGGGCGCCGCCTTTTCCTAGAACCGCATCTCGCCGAGGATGGCGTGGTGTCGTGCTCAATGTGCCACGTTCCGGAACACGGTTTCGCGCTCAATACGCTTGCCACTGCCTCGGGTCGCGGCGGGATTATTCTGCGCCGTAACGCGCCGAGCTTGCTCAATATCGGTCTGGCGAAATCATTGCTTCGCGATGGCCGTGTGCATTCGCTGGAAGATCAGATTTGGGGACCACTGTTGAACGTCGAGGAACAATGGAATCCATCCGTTGAAGACGTTGTGTCGCGCCTCAAAGCCCGCCCCATTTACGCTAATGCTTTCAGATCCGCCTTCGCCGGGCAACGCGTCAGCAAGCAACTGATCAGCGCCGCGCTTGCCGCCTATGAACGAAGTCTTGTCGCGGCAGGTTCGCCGTTCGATCAGTGGTATTTCGGCAAAAACGAGGGCGCCCTCAGCAACGAGGCGCGCGCCGGATTAGCTGTTTTTCGAGCCAGCGGCTGCAGCCATTGCCACACGATCGAGCGCGATCACGCGACCTTCACTGACGATACCTACCGCAACACCGGCATCGAATGGGCACGCATCAACGCCGACCCAGGAACCAAAAAAGGTGTCCCCGATGTCGGCCGCTTCGTGGTTACCGGCCGAGAAACAGATCGCTACGCCTTCCGCGTTCCCACGCTACGTAACGTCGCGCTGACATTCCCCTACATGCACGACGGATCCCTCGCAACGTTGCGCGACGTAGTCGATTTTTATGATTCCGGCAATGGCGCCGATCCGCAGCGCGATACGCGTTTACGTCGGCTGAATTTGACCGAGCCGCAGAAAAAACTATTGATCGCGTTTTTGGAATCGCTCACCAGCGCGAACGCCGAGGCGCTGGCAAAGCAAGCGCGCGCGCCGTTCAACGATCACTGACAACCGGCCTTTGGTAATCGCATGACTCGGCTATACTCGCGCAATAACAAACAATTGCCGCAGAGGAACTTCGCAATGCAAGTGACGCAATCGATCAGATACGCACGTATTTTTAT
>JANNMV010000034.1:0-2858 GCA_031398205.1 Pseudomonadota bacterium
CATTCAGCGATAGACAACCCCATTGGACGTTAGTGCTTCCTACTGTATATTTCTGGATACTTGAAAAGGATAGGTCGGATCACGATAATCAACCGTCTCCGACGAACTGGAAATTCACATTGAATTAGCACTTTTGAGGCAGCGCGGCGCATCGCAGTCGCCCAAGAGCGCTGCAAAGTAAACGGACTGATGATTCTGCTTCGTTGATTGACCGCAGGTTTGAGTAATGATTGGCGGGTTATCTCTAAGGAGGCAGTGAGAATGCACAAAGAAACTTTATTACGACTTGTTCCAATGCGCAAAGGCTTTGTCAGTGTCTAACCCGTTCTTCGATCACCCTATACTGAATTCCCCTTACGAATGCCCGGCGCGGCATTGGGAGTTGGATGATGACGGGCAGCCCACGCAAAAAACCATTGAGACTCGCCGGCCCGCTAAGTTCATCACGCCCATCCCTAAACCCAAAAAACGAAAAAAATCCGCTGCGCAAGAAGGATTCCTTTTCGACGACGGTGAAGGACTGTCAACTAAAGCGCAACAATACGATACCAATTCAATCATTAACGACGTGCGTGAGCAGGTGGTCAAGTGGCATTCACTGCCCAATCCAAACCAATGGCAAGTCACGCCGGAGACCGCGCGGCTCTTGCAACATTGGCGACACCACAAGTTTGACGGCGTACGCCCGTTTTTTTGCCAAGTGGAAGCCGTTGAAACTGCCATTTGGCTGACGGAGGTCGCGCCTCATCTGAAAAGTGCTAAGCATTTACTCGATCACTTAACGAGCGCCAACAAGAACGCCAATCCCGAGCTGATGCGCTTAGCGCTTAAGCTGGCCACCGGAGCGGGCAAGACCACCGTGATGGCTATGCTCATTGCGTGGCAGACCATAAACGCTGCCCGACATTCCGGTGGCAAGAACTTCACGCGCGGCTTCCTCGTTGTCGCGCCTGGCCTCACTATCAAGGATCGTTTGCGGGTACTGCAACCCAACGATCCCGACAGTTACTACGCCAGTCGTGAGCTCGTGCCGCATGATATGTTGGACGACATCAAGAAGGCGAAGATTGTAATCACTAATTACCACGCTTTCAGGTTGCGTGAGCGCATCGAACTTTCCACGGGCGGCCGCCGGTTGCTCAAAGGCCGCACTGGCGATGACCTGCAAACCGCCGAGACGGAAGGCCAGATGATTCAGCGTGTCATGCCCGACCTCATGGGCATGAAAAACATCCTCGTGCTCAATGACGAGGCGCACCACTGCTATCGGGAAAAGCCCGATCCTGACGACGATGAAGTTCTAAAGGGCGACGAACGCAAGGAGGCCGAGAAAAACAACGAAGCCGCGCGCCTTTGGATTTCCGGCCTCGAAGCCGTGAATCGCAAGCTCGGTCTTGCCCGCGTGATCGATCTTTCAGCCACGCCTTTTTTCCTCAGTGGCTCCGGGTATGTCGAAGGCACTTTGTTCCCGTGGACGATGAGCGATTTTTCGCTGATGGATGCCATCGAGTGCGGCATCGTGAAATTGCCGCGTGTTCCGGTGGCGGAAAATATTCCCGGTGAGGAGCTGCCGGTTTATAGGAATTTGTGGGAACACATCCGCAAGGACATGCCCAAAAAAGGTCGTGGCACGGGCGAAGAACTCGATCCCCTCAAACTTCCCACTCGTCTGCAAACCGCCCTCGAAGCGCTCTACGGTCACTATGAAAAAACCTTCAAGCTGTGGGCAGACAAAGGCATCAAAGTGCCCCCTTGTTTCATCATCGTTTGCCAAAACACCGCCATCTCGAAGCTGGTGTATGACTTCGTTTCCGGCTTCCATCGAAAACACGAAGATGGCGCCACAAAGCTGGAAAATGGTCGCCTCGCGCTTTTCCGCAATTTCGACGAAACCACCGACAATCCGCTCCCGCGCCCCAACACACTGCTTATCGATAGCGAGCAACTAGAAGCCGGCGACGCGCTCGACGACAATTTTCGCGCCATGGCCAGCGACGAAATCGAACGCTTTCGCCGCGAGATTATCGAGCGCAGCCGGGACGCTCACGCAGCGGACAACATCACCGATCAAGAGTTGCTTCGCGAGGTCATGAACACCGTGGGCAAGCCTGGCCAACTCGGCGGCTCGATCCGCTGCGTCGTCTCCGTTTCCATGCTCACGGAAGGCTGGGATGCGAATACCGTCACTCATGTTCTTGGCATTCGCGCTTTTGGCACTCAGCTTCTTTGCGAACAGGTCATCGGTCGCGCGCTGCGCCGCCAATCCTACGAGTTGAACGAAGACGGTCCGGACAAAGGTCTGTTCAATGTCGAATACGCCGACGTCTTCGGCATTCCCTTCGACTTCACCGCTAAGCCGGTCATCGCGCCGCCGCAGCCGCCGCGTGAGACGATTCAGGTCAAAGCCATGCGGCCCGAACGCGACGCGCTGGAAATCCGATTTCCCCGCGTCGAGGGCTATCGCGTCGAATTGCCGGAGGAGCGTCTTAGCGCCGATTTTAACGAAGAATCCATCCTCGAACTCAATCCCGATTTGGTTGGCCCGTCCATTACGCGCAACTCCGGCATCATCGGCGAAGGCGTGGACATGGGACTCAAACACCTCGGCGACACGCGGCCTTCTACGCTTGTTTTTCAGTTGACGCATAGGTTGCTATACACGAAATTGCGCGACCCCGGCGAGGAACCCAAGCTCCACCTTTTCGGCCAGTTGAAGCGCATTACCAAACAATGGCTCGATACCTGTCTTGTTTGCAAGGGCGAGACTTATCCCGCGCAACTGATGTATCAGACGCTGGCCGACATGGCCTGTAACAAAATCACCGCCGCGATCACCCGCAAATTTCTCGGTGAGCGTC
>JANNMV010000059.1:0-2554 GCA_031398205.1 Pseudomonadota bacterium
CCGCGGCCATTCGATCCGCGCCTGATTACACGCATCGCGCCCGCCGTGGCGCAAGCCGCGATGGATAGCGGCGTAGCAACGAATCCCATTACCGACTTCGCCGCTTACCGCGAAAAATTAAACAGCTTCGTTTATTCATCAGGCCTGGTGATGAAGCCGATTTTCGCGGCAGCAAAACAAGCGCCCAAGCGCATCGTTTTTTGCGAAGGCGAGGACGAGCGCGTGTTGCGCGCCGTGCAAGTGGTGTTGGAAGAAGGTTTGGCCAATCCCATCGTCATCGGCCGACCGCAAGTACTGGCGCGGCGCATTGAGCAATTCGGCCTGCGGCTCAAGCCTGGTGCGGACTTCGAAGTGGTCAATCCGGAAAGCGACGAGCGTTATCGCGACTACTGGATGGCCTATCACAAGCTCACGGAGCGCAAAGGCGTGACGCCACAATTCGCTAAAGTCGAAATGCGCCGCCGCTTCACACTGATTGGCGCCATGATGATCCACATGGGTGACGCTGACGGCATGATCTGCGGCACCTTTGGAATTAACGATCAACACTTGCAATACATCGATCAGGTTATCGGCAAGCGCGCTGGCGCTAATGTCTACGCGGCAATGAACGGGCTGATCCTGCAAAATCGCCAGGTATTCATCGTCGATACCCATGTGAATCTCGACCCCAACGCCGAGGAGATTGCGGAAATCACGATCATGGCGGCCGACGAGTTGCGGCGCTTTGGTATCGCGCCGAAAGTTGCCTTGTTATCCCACTCCAATTTTGGCAGTTCTGACGGTGTGTCGGCCATTAAGATGCGCGATGCCTTGGCCTTGATTCAGGCGCGCGCACCGGATCTGGAAATCGACGGTGAAATGCACGGCGATTCGGCGCTGGATACGGCGGTGCGTAAATCCCTGTTCCCCCATTCGCGTTTGACCGGAGAAGCCAATCTGCTGGTGATGCCTAATATGGACGCGGCGAACATTGCCTACAATTTGCTTAAAATTACGGCAGGTGGCGGCATCGCGATTGGACCGGTGTTGCTTGGCGCGGCGCGGGCCGCCCATGTTTTAACGCCATCGGCGACGGTGCGGCGCATCGTCAACATGACCGCGCTGGCGGTCGTTGACGCGCAATCCCATGGACGCGCAACAAAAACATAAGCGAAACCACCGAAAATCGCACCAATATAGAAAATGTTCGATAAAATCTAAACATAAGCGGGTTAAGATTCGTTTTTCAAGGGATTTTTAATTGACCGTCAAAGTTCAAGTAAAGGACTTGGCAATGGGCATGTTCATAGCCGAGTTGGATCGGCCCTGGCTGGACACCCCTTTCCTGCTGCAAGGCTTCATCCTGGATAACGAGGAGGATCTCGCACAGATTCGCCATTTGTGCCAGTTCGTGCTGATTGATCCGGCGAACTCGACGGTCGCCGCCGTCGCAAAACTCTCCCTCCCGCCTCCGACAAAAGCTAAGTCACCGACTGGCAGCCCGCGTAGCAAAAACCTGGTCGAGAATTTGATTATTAGCAACGATGGCGGGGCGCCGAAGAAACCCGCCGTGTCCAGCGGGCTGGGTGAAAAGCGCAACGCACCTGCCACGTCGGCGCGAACGCGTCCGGCGGACCCGACAATTATCTATTACAACGACAAGCCAGGTTCGCCGAAGCGTTCCCTGTGGGAGAAAGTCGAAGCGTCGGATGCTCGCGGCGAGGCCGGTTCGTCCGCCTTGGCGGAAGATATGAGCGATCTCAAACCGCATTTCACACGCGGCGACGCGCAGGCCAAACGTCCCGGCCTGTTTAGGCAAATTTTATCGACGCTGCGCTCCAAGCAAGAGGCCGAGGATGTCACCGAATCCGCATCGTCGATAACGGCCTCAGGCGAGGCGCCAACCAAGCCTTTGATTCGCATTAGCGAAAACAAAGTGGTGCAGGAAGCCGAACTGACCGAGGCAAAGGGGATCCATCTGCGCTCGCGCGAAATGATCCGCGATGTCGTTGAAGATCTGCGGCGCGACCACCACATCGATCTGGATAAAGTCAACGAAGTGGTCGACGCCATGGTCGACAGCGTCGGCAACAATCCCGATGCGCTGCTGTGGCTCACCAAACTCAAAAGCCGCGATTCTTACACCTACGATCACGGCATCGACGTTGCTATTTATCTTCTCGCATTCGGCCGCCACCTCGGCTACCCGAAGGATAAATTGCGCATCCTCGGCATCGCCGGGCTGATGCAAGACATCGGAAAACTCCGCATTCGAGAAGAGATTCTGGCGCGCTCCGGAAAGCTGACCGCGGACGAATATGAAGAGGTCAAGATTCACGTTAACCATAGCATCGACATCCTGAAAGAGACCAGCGACATCCCCAGCGAAGTGCTGATGGTGGTATCGCAACACCACGAACGGTTGGATGGTAGCGGCTATCCGCAGCGCCTATAGGGTGATCAAATCTATCCTATCGCCAGCATGTCGGGCATCGTCGATTCGTTTGAAGCATTGGTCAGTCACCGCCCTTACGCCGAGGCGATTTCGACGCACCAAGCATTGCAACAACTC
>JANNMV010000083.1:0-3694 GCA_031398205.1 Pseudomonadota bacterium
GAGGGCACGAACTGCAAGCTCATTTACAACTATTATTGCCGCAGGCCGAAGCCGGACCAGCTCTTCCGCCAGGCCGGGAACCCGCTCAAGTTGACCACGCGCCGTGCGGGCCTCGATCTTGATGTTGTTGCCGTCGACGTAACCAAATTTCTTTAGACCCGCACGCAAGTAGTCGAATACCGAATCCGTGAGCGGAGGATGGGTGACCAGCACGCCAATCACCGGCATAGGTTGTCGCTGTGCCAGAACGCTTGGCGGCCAGAGCAGTGCCGATAGCATGGTGGTCAGAGCGTTGCGTCGTTTCATCGAATCACCTCATCGGCCCGCACCAAGATTGACTCCGGTAGCTTGATCCCGAGCGCCTTGGCCGTCTTGGCGTTCACCACCAGCTTGATGTTTTCCATGAGTTCTACAGGTAAGTCCGCTGGCTTTGCGCCCTTCAATATCTGATCGACATAGCGTGCAGCGCGAAGAAATCCGACTTCCCCCGCTAGGCCGAAGCAGCGATCTCGAGTTGCCCACCGTGACGCGTACGTTCGGCTTGAGCCTTTCGAATCATCTCTCGTGCGGCCGCATCGCAGTACGATACCCGGGTTAAGTCGAGCACGGTATGGGCAGTCGGATCGTTGCGCAGATGTTTGGCG
The DNA here is from genome assembly GCA_031398205.1 of Pseudomonadota bacterium. Classification (GTDB taxonomy): domain Bacteria; phylum Pseudomonadota; class Gammaproteobacteria; order Burkholderiales; family JALYOK01; genus JALYOK01. The sequence continues at coordinate 645 of JANNMV010000083.1, forward strand.
AGCCGATCAAGCGATGCGTAGAACAGATTGCCACCGACCACGATGCGTTCTTTGCTGCCCTCGCGCGTAATAGCGAATTCCACTTTTGATACGCTGGCGACGAAGAATGCGATCGACGACGCAACCGCGACAAATATCCCAACTTCCAATCCCAGAAACAATACGCTGAGCAGCGTAGTGAAAAAAACCGCGCCGTCAACCCAATGCGAAAACCGCCGAAACTCTCCTTGAATCATGCCGATGCCTACGAGCGCCAAGACTCCCGCTATTGCCGGCATAGGCAGGCCCGTTAGAAACGGCCCCAGCGCCCACGCTATGAATACGACCGAGACCGCCGCGATCATGCCGGAGAGCGGCGTGCGCGCGTCCATCTCGACGGCAACGCTGGTGCGATTGAAACTTCCGGACCCGGCGAACGCGGAGAAGAACGGACTCAGCGCATTCGAGATACCTTGGGCGAAGACTTCCTTGTGTAAATCTAGATTGCTGGTGACGTTCGCCTTGAGGTCTCGAGCGATCACCAGCGACTGCGCCAGGCCGAGCACGGCGATCGCAATTGCGTTTGGAAATGCTTGCTCGAGGAACAACCAATGCTGTGGCCCTAAACGTGGCGCCATGAACGGCAGTGCCTGGAAGGTCACATGCCCTAGTAGCTCCACCTGCGAGTTAACCGGGCCGGCAACGGTCCAGATCGCGGCGCCCACCACGCTTCCCGCCACTGTCGCGGCGATGATGTAGGTGCGCGGCCAACGTTTTTTCAGGAGCAGGCCGGACGCGATCGTAACGCTGCTGATTATCACTGCGTACGGGTTGACGAGCCCCGTCCACGATACGATCGCAAGGTAGAATTTTTCGTAAAAAAACTGCGTCGAGAGCGGCGCGAGGCCAAGGGTTCCTTCCAACGCCGACGTAACTAGCAACACGCCGATGCCAGCCTTGATCCCCGATATGGCCGCAGGACTGAAATACCGAAACAACACGGCTCCGCGCAACAACCAGATAACGAGCTGAATCAACCCGACTAATAGACTGAGAACAAGAACGAATTCGATATATAGCGGGCTACCGCTACCGGCGAACTGGATGGCAGTCAGGCCCAGCAAAATTGACACCGCCGTATTAGGTCCGCCAACCATCGGCGAATTGCCGAACAGGCTCGACAGGAACCCAACGAATACTGCGCAGTAAAGACCGTATATGGGCGGCACTCCCGCGAGGTAGGCAAAGGTGATCGCTTGCGGAATGACGAGCAAGGCACCGGTCAGCCCCGCGGTGAGCTCGCGGCGGACGTCGACGGTTTTGCGCCAAGCGACATCGGGAATCGCTTCGCGCAACAAAGTCACGACACACGTCTTCATTGGCCGCCCTTACCCAAGAAATTCGAAACGCTACGATAAATTTTCTCTGCGAGTTTTTTCAAACCACCCTCGCGCGGATCGAATGGACGATGCTGAAGCTGCATAAAAGCGGCGACGTTGAATGCGTCTTGGTGGGTCAAACTACGCTCTTTACCCAGCGGCATATTGGCCCAAATAAAACCTGCAACCTTCTGCACGTTGTTTAGCCCCGCCCCGGCGTTATACGAATCCACGCCCCACAGCGGCGGTGCCGCGGCCGTGCCGTGACCGTCGGGGCCATGACACGCGGCGCATTCGCGTAGGTACACGGCTTGGCCCCTAGCCGGATTCGGATCCGCGCCGGTTTCCGGTAAAGTCGGCACGCCGAATCCCGCCGGCGGTCGCCCGATCACCTCGCCTTCGGAAAGGTAATGAATGTACGCCGCGACCGCTTGCACCTCCGGCGCTTCTTCCGGCGGCATCACCCCGTTGAGGCTGTACATGAAGCAGTCGCGGATGCGCAAGCCGATGCCATTGCGCACGCCATTTTTCGAGCGCCACTTTGGATAAACTCCAGCGACATTAAGCGGAAAAGCGTTGGGTTGCGTGCCGCCTTTCAGATGGCAACTGGTGCAACTCAAGCGGCTGCCGGCGTAACGCCCCGCATAGCGATTGGTTTCCATCACAATGTTGTAGCCGAACACTACGTTACTCTCGTAGTCGTCGAGCACCGCGCGGGCTTTTAGCTCCTCTATCGTCGGGCGGGCGATCGCCAAAAACGACCAACCCAGCAGCGCGCCGACGGTAAATATGATGGACAACAGCCGCTTGGTGCGATGCGGCGCGCCGCGGCGCGCCGCGCCGTTACTCGGTTGTTGAGCGTGTCTGAGACGAGACCGCATTTGAGTTTGCGGCCCGCCGTCGCCCGCACCATCACGCCGAATGAATCTCTCGGCCAAACTCACCCGGAGAAGACATAGGCACAACCCTTCGCCACAGCGCCTTGGCACGCCACTACGCCCGACGGCGCATGTGCGATCTTGGGCAGCGTGGCCTCCATCCATTCTTTTTTGACGTCGTCGTGTTTCAAGCCCTGTGCCTTCGCGATTTGGCCGCTGTAGTAGTGGATCGCCATATCGCAAGCCACAACCTTCACGCCGCGCTCGATATGATTTTTCAGCGTCATGTCAGCCACATTTGCGTCGACCGGCGTCGTGTAATAAGGGTGACGCACCGCAGCAGCCTTAGTCTGTGGATCGTTGATCTTGAAATATTCACCCAGCTTGTATTTCTTCCACATCGAATCCTCAAGCACAAACGGAATCGCGTTGTGGCGAAACACCATCACGGTGCCTAGATCGCTTTCCTTGACGCCATAGGCTTGCGGGCCGGTGAATAGCCACACCCACGCCCACGCCAGCGCCATACCGTCATACGGCTCGCGCACGTCAAGCACGACGCGATGCTTGCCAGAGATGCCCTCAAGCCAGCGGGTAAAATCAGTCGCTTCGCCGGTTGCGGCTGAAGCAGTTGCCGCAGGTAGCGCTGCGCCGACGCCGACCGCAGCCGCAACCGCTGTCATCTGCAGAAAATCACGCCGATCGAGTTGAAGTTTCGTTTCTTGCATTTCAATCTCCTTTGGGTAATTATTTAAATTCACGCTAAGCCTCGTGGTATGGCCGCGTAGTCAGAAGTCTACTCTTCATCAATGAC
>JANNMV010000154.1:0-3970 GCA_031398205.1 Pseudomonadota bacterium
TGTGCGGATGGATCAGCCCTAAGCGCGTCGCGTGCAAGGCCTGGCGGCCGAAGGCTTTGATTTCTTGTTGCAGCTCCGGATGCAACGCGCGCGGCTTGCCGCGATAGACCGTATCGCCCAGCAACGCATGGCCGACGGAGCGCAGGTGCACGCGAATCTGGTGGGTGCGTCCGGTCTCCAATTTGCATGCGAGCAAAGTATTTTGCGCAAAACTTTCGACGGGGCGATAGTGAGTAACGGCCGGCTTACCGCTGGGAATGATCGCCATTTTGAGTCGATCGCGCGGATCGCGTCCGATCGGTGCGTCAATACTTCCGGCCACGGCAACGACGCCTTCGACAATTGCCAGATATTCGCGTTTCACCGTGCGGCCTTGCAGTTGGCGCACCAGATGGGTTTGCGACTCCAAAGTTTTCGCAACCACGAGCAAGCCGCTGGTGTCTTTGTCGAGGCGATGCACGATGCCGGCGCGCGGCAGCATTTTGAGCGCCGGCGCGTGATGCAATAGTGCATTCAGCATCGTTCCTTCCCAATTGCCGCTGCCGGGATGAACCACCAGGCCCGGCGGTTTGTTAATCACCAGCAAGGTGTCATCTTCGTACACGATTTCCAGGGCAATATCTTCCGCTCGAAATGAAAGTTCCTCGGCGCTCGCTTGGGGCTTCACCTTGACCTGCTCGCCGCCGAAAACTTTTGATTTTGCACTCGCATCAACGCGGTCGATTTCGACGAAGCCTGCCTTGATCCAGCTTTGCAAGCGGCTGCGCGAGTGTTGCGGAATGAGCAACGCCAACACTTGGTCGAAGCGCATCCCCGCGTATTCATTGGGAATCGTGAAACTAATCACGTCGTCGCCCAAGTTCGTTGGGGTATAATTCGACACAGTTTTTGTGTTGTCATTTTCGATGGATATTGCCATGCGCTTGAGTATATCGTTTCTTGTCTTGTTGCTGTGTGGCGCCTCATTGGCCGGTTGCGGGCTGAATAAAGACAAACCCGACCAAACTAAAGATTGGTCGCCGCAACGCATTTATTCCGAGGCGAAATCGGAAATCGCCAGCGGCAATAACGACAAAGGCATTAAGCTGCTCGAGACCTTGCAAGCGCGCTATCCCTACGGCCGCTATGCGCAGCAAGCGCAGCTCGACGAGGCTTATGCCTACTACAAGGCGGATGAAATCCCGCAAGCAGTGGCGTCGGCGGATCGCTTCATCAAGCTGCATCCGAATCACACCAACGTCGACTATGCGTTTTATCTAAAAGGCCTGTGCAATTTTCGCGACGATCTCGGCCCACTCGGATTTTTTTCCACCGACGATTTAGCCGAGCGCGATCCGAAAGCCGCGCGCGATTCCTTCGATACCTTTCGCGAACTGGTGACGCGCTTTCCGCAAAGCCGCTACGCGCCGGACGCCATCCAGCGCATGAATTATCTGGTCAACGCGCTGGCGACTCATGAAGTGAAAGTAGCGGAATACTACTTTCGGCGCGGTGCCTACGTGGCTGCGGCGAACCGCGCGCAAGAAGCGCTGAATACCTATCCACAAGCCCCGGCGCTCGAACAAGCGCTGAGCATTATGGTGAAATCCTACGACGCCATGGGGTTGAAAGATCTCGCCGCCGATGCGACTAAAATTCTGCAAAAGAATTTTCCCCAGAGTAAGTTCCTGAAGAGTTCGTCTTAGTGTAAGCCTTCGCACGCGAAGGCGACTATTGCTAGTCCATCAACGGGAGCGTGCATGGCAACACCGGAATTCGATATCTGCGTGATCGGCGGCGGCGCGGCGGGTTTGGTGGTCGCGGCGGGCGGCTCGACCCTCGGTGCAAAAGTGGCCTTGGTGGAAAAGCACGAAGGCGGCATGGGTGGCGATTGTTTGCACTATGGCTGCGTACCGAGCAAGACTTTGCTGCGCTCAGCCAAGGTCGCCCATCAGATGCGCAACGCCGATCGCTACGCCATTTCGCCCGCTGTTCCGCAAATCGATATCGCCAAAATCATGCAGCGTGTCGCGGGCGTGATTGCTTCGATCGAGCCGAATGACAGTCCCGAACGTTTTCGCAGCCTGGGCGTGGATGTGTCTTTCGGCTCGGGGCAATTCACCGATCCCGGAACGTTTACGCTGGGAACACGCAAACTCACGGCGCGAAATTTCGTCATCGCCACCGGCTCCCGCCCCGACGTGCCGCCGATTCCTGGATTGAGCGAGGTTCCATTTCTCACCAACGAAACCGTATTCAAATTGGATGAACCAGTGCCGAGCATGATCGTCATCGGTGCGGGGCCGATCGGCTGTGAAATGGCGCAAGCGTTCGTGCGCCTCGGCAGTAAAGTGATGGTTGTGGATTTGAGCCCGGCCCTACTGCCGCGCGAGGATGCGGATCTGGCCGCCGTCATCCACAACCAAATGAAAGCCGACGGCATCGAATTTTATCTGGGCGTCACACCCACCAAGGCCGAAGGCAAAGCAGGTGCGATTTGCCTTTGGCTCAAAGACAAGGACGGCCGCGAAATCAAACTCGACGCATCGCATTTACTGGTGGCCGCCGGACGAAAAATGAATGTCGAAGGCTTGGGTCTGGAAGCCGCTGGCGTGCAAGTCGACAAGGGCCGCATCGTCTCCGACGCAACGCTGCGTACGACCAACAAACATATTTACGTGTGCGGCGATGTCGCCGGGTCGTTTCAATTTACCCACATGGCGGAACATCATGCCGGCGTCGTGTTGCGCAATATTTTGAATCCACTGCCGTTCAAGTTTGCAAAAACCGAAACCCGCGTGATTCCGTGGTGTACCTTCACCGAGCCGGAGTTAGCGCGGGTCGGCGTATCTGAAGCGGAAGCCAAGCAGCAGAATATTCCCCATCGCGTGTACAAATTTCCGTTTGAAGAAATGGATCGCGCCCGCGCCGACGGCGATACGGACGGTTTTGCCAAGATCATCACCAACCCAAAAGGCGTGATTCTCGGCGCAGCGATCGCAGGCCCACACGCCGGCGAGTTGATTCACGAATATGTACTGGCCATGGCCAAACGCATGACCACCAACGATCTGTCCGGCATCATTCATGTTTATCCAACCCTGGCGCAGATTAACCGCCGCGTGGCGGATCAACGACGTAAGGAATCACTGACGCCGACGGCAAAAAAATGGATTATGCGCATTGCGGGTTTACGTGGGGCATAGGCTGAAGAGGCAATCCCCGTGCGGCGTTTCAGGCATGCATTGCCAGAAGCCAGTATCCAGGGGCTGGCCTAAGGCCATGCGCCTTGTGGCGCTATCGCCGATTTTAGTATCACAAGCTTCTAATCTGTCATTCCCGCGAAGGCGGGAATCCATGCTGCCCCCGTTACTACCCCTGCCGAATGGGTCCCCGCCTTCGCGGGGACGACACGTTTTCGTCCATTGGTTGCATCATTTGGAATAGATCGACCCCATCCTAACCAATGAAAAACTCCGCCACCCTAATTAAACTTTTAATCCTCGGGCTATTTGTCGGCGGAGTCATCGCCTTCTTCGCGTTTGGCGGACAAAAATATCTCAATCTGGAGACCTTGAAAGCCAATCGCGACGCGCTGATTCAATACGCCGAACAACATTACGCGCTGGCGTTGCTGATTGGCTTTTTGATTTACACCGTATCCACCGCGCTCAGTCTACCGGGCGGGCTGATCTTATCGCTGGCCGTCGGCCTGGTGTTCGGTCGCTGGGCCGGCACCGTGTTGATCGTCTTCGCGGCGACACTGGGCGCTACGCTAGTTTTTCTCGCCGCCCGCTATCTGTTCGCCGATATGGCGCGCAAGAAAATCGGCGGCCTGGCGCAAAAAATTAACGAAGGCTTTACCCAAGATGCTTTTAATTATTTGCTGTTCCTGCGCCTCGTGCCGTTGTTCCCATTCTGGCTGGTGAATCTCGCGCCCGCCTTCACCAACGTCTCGCTCAAAACTTACATCACCGCGACAGCCATCGGG
>JANNMV010000186.1:0-7217 GCA_031398205.1 Pseudomonadota bacterium
CGTACGGGGTGATTTCAGGCCATACGAGAAGTCGTAGCCCGGATGAAATCCGGCGTTTATCCTCCTAATACTGTTCGGTTAGCCGTTCGGGCTGAGCGTGTCGAAGCCCATTCACCCTTCGACAGGCTCAGGGCGAACGAGCTTAAGCGAACAGCATTGGGTCAAGCCCTTGACCGTGCCAAATCCCATACGCTTTGCCGTTCGATTTAAGCGCCGCACGCGCAAAGCGCTAGCACACTTATTGCCGAATTGACCAGGCCATCTTGTTTGTAACAAAATTTAACAATCATGAAAAAATAACGAAATTTAACAATTATTTGTGCTATTAATCTCATGTAATAGATTATAATTTCGTCACAATTTGAGCAGCGCCAATAAGCATAACAAACGGCGCGTCACCGCCTCCAAAAAAACGAACGATTACTTGGAATTCACACGAGTTCGTTTCATCAATAAAAACAATACCGAAGCCTAGCAACGCGGTTAAAAACCTCGGGAAACATGGTGGATTTTGAGCGCGGCAATTCAACATATTTTTTGATCGGCTAACTTTCGAAAAGGTACACGTAATGGATCTAAATGATATTACGCAGCACGAAATAGAGGCGTTGAAACATACATTCAACGTATCCGACGCTCATACTCACCAATCCCAATCCCCAACCCAACGCGATATCGTTAAGAGGCTACCCGAGCTTTGGTATGAGGCGGAAAAAACCCGTCAATACGATATGGAGCAGAAGTTTCTGCAAAACTTTTTCCGGGTGCACAAACAACCGGCGGCGTTGAAAAACAGTAACGTCTTATTGGTCTATGCGGCCTCCATCGCCATGGCGATCACTGCAAATTACCTGATGAAAAAACGAATGACGGTAGGGTTGATGCACCCGTGCTTCGACAACATCGTCGACCTGCTGAAGCATATGGAAGTGCCAATTACAGCCCTGCAAGAAGAGTGGTTTCATGACCCGAAAAAAATTTACGAAACCCTTGAGAAAAACGTTACTTCCGACGCGATTTTCCTGATCGATCCCAATAATCCGACCGGCTTTACGCTGTTTAATTTCGGCACAGAAGGCTGGAGCGAGGTCATACGTTTTGCCAAGGACAAGAAAAAACTACTGATTTTGGATTTTTGCTTTGCTGCGTTCATGCTGCCGGACAAAAATCTCGATGTATTCGACCTTTACGAACTGCTGGAAACATCCGGCGTTACCTATATCGCAATGGAAGATACCGGCAAGACTTGGCCGCTCCAAGATGCGAAAGCCGCGATGCTCAAGGCCAGCATGGATATCTATGACGATATCTACAACATCCACACTGCTTACTTGCTGAACGTATCGCCGTTTATTCTGAACATTCTCAACCAGTACGTTCTCGATTCCGAGCGCGACAATTTCGCGTCGGTGTTCGGTTTGTTGGAAAATAATCGCGCCCTTGGTAACGAGATTCTCGAGGGTTCCCTGTTGGAGCCGATTGACCCCATTGTGAAAGTTTCGGTTTTGTGGTGCAAAATTCGACACCCGAAAATCAAAGCCACCGAGTTAAAGCGTTACTTAACGCAATTTGGCATACATCTTCTGCCAGGAACTTATTTTTACTGGAATGATCACGTCACCGGCGAGGGTTATATTCGTATTGCGCTGGCGCGCGACAGCGATGTTTTTGTGCAGGCGATGCAAGCACTGCGATTTGCGCTGGATAAGTACGAGTTAGATATTGATCGGGCTGAAGGCGTATCGCATCCGGGCCACGCAGCTGAAGAAGATTTTCTTCATGAGTCGGTGGTAGATCTTGAGCAGACAGTCTTCTTGAAACTCAAGGATATGGACGCGATCGCTAACTTTTCTAACGCTCGTCCGCGTCCGGTTGAAATTGTCGCCAGCACCAACAATCCAGCACGCGATATTTAAAAAAGCAGCCAATCTTTCTACCGCCGCAAGTCGGTAGAAAGATTCCCTCTCCCACGGGTTGAGTTGTGCAAGACGCTGCATGGACATGTGCTTTTGCTTATTTTATGACTATGCTTCACCACGGTATGATTTCCATATGCTCGCGCCAAGACCTACAATTGATATGACCCTTGCCGGTATCTATGTCCCACTTGTCACGCCGTTCTATAAGGGTCATTTCGATCCGCAATCGCTCAAAAAACTGATGCAACTTGTCGCACCACAAGTTGACGGATACGTTCCTTGCCTAAGCTCGGGTGAAGGCAGTATCGTGACGGACGACGTATGGGAAGCGGTGGTTCGATACACCCGAAAATATACGAAAAAAACCGTTATTGCCGGCATCAAAAGGAACGCTATTGCGAATACGATAAAGCTGGCCAATCAAGCGCAACGAATTGGTTGTGATGCCGTCATGGTGCCGGTTTGCCACGAGAATGAGCAAGATGCGCTCGAGTATTTTCGCGATTTAACTCGAAAAATTGCATTGCCGGTGGTGGTCTATAACACCGAACAGCATCGATTCAAAAGCATTGCGGCCATTAGAGAATTGCAGCAGATCGAAGCCATCATTGGTATGAAAGATTCTTCCATGAACGAAAAATTGTTCGCGAAAATGTGCCAAATGCGCATCGAGAAAACCTTGCGGTTCCCGGTTTTCCAGGGCATGGAGCATCAAATGCGTAGTCCGCCCGGTTGTGACGGCTACATTGTGGCGCTTGCCAATATCGAACCAGGCTTGTGCCGCGAAATGCTGTTAAAAAATTCGCTGGAACTCAACGCAAAAATAATTGATTTGTTTTGGCGATATAATCTTGGCGGGAATTGGTACGTCAGTCTCAAGTCGCTTTTATGCGAGCGAAAAATCATTCGCTCGGCCGAAGAAACCACCCTCGCGATCAGGCCGGAATAGTATGCGAATCACCTTCGATAACAGCATTCATCTCGGGCAATTCAGCACAGCGGACGAGGCCATGAGAATCGCCGCGAAAAATTCTCAAGCGATGATTTCCATGAAACCCGAATCGGAAGTTTTCGGCATCGAGGCATTTAATGAGAACACCTACTCCGACGACATTATTTGGACCTTGGAACGGGAGCCACAAGATAAGTTTTACAAATTTATGGATGTCTACCATTCCGTCACTCAAATTTTGCGCGTCCCCTTAACGCCCGAAAACGCCCAACTCGCGTTAGACATTCACAAAGGCCTCGGCATCGACATTGCCAATGGGCTAACGTGCGCGGTCGCCGTGATACATAAGGCCGATGAAATCCATTCCTTTTATCGTGAGATGCAGCAGCCGGTAACAATGCAGTACATGCAAGCAAAGTTTGGCATAGCCGTCACCTATCCGCGCGTCAGCGGCGAATTGAGTTTCCCCAACGCCGAGCTTGAATCCTATTATCGAGACGCCTTAGCTACATTTCGTGCATCCAGCATTCATTTGCCGCATAAATTTCATAACTAATCATTGCAGCATAGGCCCGAACGATTTCGGCAGCGGCTCTTCGGTGCAATTTTTCTTCGTCATGGGGCTGAACACATCGATGCGATTCGCGTTGGTGGCCAGGTAAACTTTTCCGTTTGCGATGGTCGGCGCAACAAAATCGGCACCCAGATCAAGCCGGTCTTCGACACAAATATCACTGTCCCAAATTTTGGTATGCAGGTTAGGCGCGCTGGTTTCAGGCTCGGCTTTGAATGCCATGAGCTTACCCGGCCCGTTGATGGTTCGGGTGGTCGCGGCCCAGACGATGGCGGTTTCGCCTTCGGCGCCGTTGGCTGACACCGCCAAAATGCCGCCGGGATGGTGGTCGATGAAATCTTCGCTTTGCGCGATACTCGGACAATTGTGGGACGCGGTTGCGGCGGGGTTTACCGTATTGCAATCTAAGAACTGATCGTCGATCCGATAGGCGCGTAGATGATCGTTCTGCCTCCACACGTAGGCCATCGCACCGCCTTTCTCTGGTGAGCGCGACCAGATAACCGGGCCGCCGAGAATGTGGCGGTAGTATTGGTTGGGACGCGGAGGCGCGGGCGCGACTTGAAAGCTTTGCAGAGCATCGTTGGTGATACAGGTCTTCGTCGAAGTCGGAACGCAAGCGTTGGTTGCGCGCTGGGTATCGAGGACGCACACCAAACCTTGTTTTCCGCCGCCGATTAGCCGATGGGTGCCGGGAATCAGTAGCGGACCGGAGCCACCCAAATCGAGATCATTAATTTCCAGTCCCTCGGAGCCGGGGATGTTCCAGTTGGCGGGGCGGAACCAGCCCGTGAGCTTGAGTCCGTTGCCTGGATCCAACTGGATCATGGCTTCGTTGGTGTCAAAAATTTCGCGACTCTCCGATACGTTCGTGTGGCATAAATCCGGGCCGCGACACAGGCCTGAGTTACGGATGCCCTTGCAAAGGCATCCGCCGTCGGCTTTACATTACGAGCAGGCGTTGTCGCTGGGATGGAGAACCTATTTGGCGCCATCGCCCTGGCGAAGGCTGGCGACCAAATAAACGATATTACGGGTGCGGTCGATCACCGGTGTGCTAAATATTCCGTTTGGCTCGGCGGCTGTGCCGTCGGGCAATTCAACCAGGGTATTGCGCCAGATCGGCCCATCGCCGCCAGCCGCGGCGTTAAAGGCGTAGACGCTATTGCTCGCCGTCGTGACCACGACCAAATCGTGCCGCGAACCGTCCGCTAACTCAACCCGCGTCGCGACCAGCGGCTGGCTCAGGGACGGACCATCCACGGCGTAGCTGAACATCAGGCCGAAGGATTGCAATGTGACGTTCGCGACATTCAGCGTCGATTCACTCAGGTTTGCGCCGGTTTCATATTTGTCGTCGTTATTAGTCAAGACATCGGTGGCGGATCCGAGTGTTGAGCAAAGCAATACGAACAGACCGAACGAGTTCGTTATCGGCCGCATTATCGAATACTCGTTTGAATCATAGAGACCTCTTTGAATTTTTGATCGATGACAAGCATCGGCATTTAACTGGTCGAAAAATCTTAACACGGAGAGTAGATCACCTTCGCTAAAAATCTGCCGATTTCCAAACTACTATACCCTGACAAAAATTGCTGCGCCGCGTCAATTCGTAAATCCCTGAGTTTTGTCGAATTATTTCCGGAAAACCTATTGACCGCATTTTTCCTGTTCTTTATAGTGCGAGGGGTAGCGGATTTACCTCGTAATAACGCTATACACCAAGCAGCTTAAGGTAAGTTTTTACGTTAAGTTGTCAAAGTAAGTTATTGATCGTCGCAAAGAACTAATGAATCACAACAGGAGGTAGTTAAATGCGTAAATCGCTGAAGTACCTAAAGGTTGCGGCTATTGCTGCGGCCGTAGTAGGTGGACAGGCATTTGCACAAGGTCTCGATGAGGCCGGTGCTTTTCTGTACACCAACTACGTAACAGACGACATGTTGTTGAACGCCGATAAAGACGCCAACAACTGGTTGCATTATGGCCGTGACTATAGCGCGACCCGCTACAGCCCATTGGCTCAAATCAACGTTCATAACATCAATCGCATGGTTCCGAAGTGGAATCTGTCGTTTGGCGTGTTGGACGGCCAGGACAGCCAAGCTATTGCTGTGAATGGCACGTTGTACGTCACGTCGTCTTACAACAAAGTTTGGTCCGTTGAGGGTTCGACCGGTAAAGTAAACTGGAAACACGAACGCGAGCTTCCCGGCGATGTGTTCCCGAAACTGTGCTGTGACGTGGTTAACCGCGGCGTAGCGCCGTATCACAATAAAGTTTACCTTGCCACCCCTTGATGCACACGTTGTTGCCCTCGACAACCAAACCGGTAAAGTGGTTTGGGACAAGAAAGTTGGCGACTACACCTATGCTGAAACCTTTACGATCATGCCGATGGCTCTTCGCGGCAAAATCATCATCGGTACCGCAGGTGCGGAATACGGCGTTCGTGGTTGGATCGCCGCACTGGATGCTGAAAAGGGCGACCAAGTGTGGAAAACCTTCACGATTCCTGGTCCGGGCGAACCCGGCAACGACACCTGGGCCGGCGACTCCTGGAAATATGGCGGTGGCTCGGCTTGGATCACCGGTTCGTATGACGCGGAAACCAATCTGCTGTACTGGCCGGTCGGTAACCCCGGCCCGGACTTCGACCGTCACGTGCGCGCTGGAGATAACCTTTTCTCCAACTCCACCCTCGTGTTGGATCCGGACAGCGGTAAGATCAAGAGCTACTTCAACTACACCCCGAATGATCCGTACGATTATGACGGCGTAAACGAAGTCATTTTGGCTGACGTGAACGGCAAGAAAATGTGGTTCCATGGCTCACGCAATGGGCACATCTATGGCATCGACGCCCGTGCAACTTCAAACAGCAAAGCTGGCCAAGAGCACAAGTGCGTTTGGGCAACGGCGCTGGGACGTGTGAATTACACCAAGCCCATCACCACGGCGAACAATTGTAAGCCGATCTATAACTGGCCGGAAAAAGACGTAGTGTATGACAAGGTCACCACCGATATCGCCCCGACGCTTGACGGCGGTAAAGAGTGGCATCCAATGTCCTACAGCAAGCGCACCAACATGTTGTACGTGCCTGGCTACGACTTCGCAATGGACCTCCAAGCCAAGAAAATGGAATGGAAACGTGGCGAATGGTACCTCGGCGCCAAAGTGTTGAACTTCCGTGCTGGCGCTGGCTACACCAAAGCGTTTGACGCCAACACCGGCAAACTGGTCTGGGCACGTAGCCAGTCCACTCCGGGCACGGGCGGCACCACCAGCACCGGTGGCGGCTTGGTATTCTTCGGCGACCCAGAAGGCATGTTCAATGCTGTCAAGGACGACACCGGCGAATTGCTCTGGAGCTTCAACGTTGGTACCGGCATCTACGGTAACTCCACAACTTACACCTCCGGCGGCAAACAGTTCGTTTCCGTTGTGTACGGGGCGGGCGGTGGCGGGATCTGGCCGTTGCACTTCGGTGAGTGGTACAAAAAGCATTCCAAAGGTGGCGGTTTAATGGTCTTTGGTTTGATGGAATAAGTAGTCTTATTAGCTTTAATTGCGTTATAAAGGGGGAGGGTCTTGTACCCTCCCCTTTTTAATGGTGTTGAAATATAAGGAATCTCGTGTTCATTCAAACAAAATCAGCTATCACCCTCGCCTTGGTACTCGCCTTCACTGCAGCGCCCCTAACGACCCATGCGCAAGATCGCAACGACCCGCTGTTTCAGAGCGGCGCGCGCGAACTGGGCGCGTC
>JANNMV010000205.1:0-2450 GCA_031398205.1 Pseudomonadota bacterium
GTTATGATTATACCGACCCTATCCCTCCCTCGCCAGAACACTTGAAACTCCATCTCGCTCAAAACCCCAACCAAAACCTCATTACCGGCTACGGCGCCGGCTACGTTAGCGTCAACGGCCGGCGTTATGAACGCAATTTGATCGTGACGCCCAATGAAATCGTGGCCGACTGGTCAATGCGGGCGGAATTGGATGAAGCGGCCTTAGCGCCCGCGGTACAACTTGCGCCGCAGATCATCTTGATCGGCACCGGAAAAACGCTGCGCTTTCCGAAGCCCGAGGTTCTCAAGGGCCTGATCGCGGCCAAGATTGGCTATGAGATCATGGACACCCAGGCGGCGTGCCGCACTTACAATATTTTGCTGGAAGAGGGACGCAAGGTTGCCGCCGCGTTAATACTCGTCTAGGGAAGCTCTGAATAAATCCGATTTTGTCAGGATACTGCGTTGCGAACAATGGGACGTGAATTTCGCGGGCAAGCACAGTTAGGGCAAGGCGCGGGACAAAAATCGAACGACATTTTCGCCCATGATGCTGCGAATCGCCGTTTCGTCAATTCCGGCTTGCTCCAGGGCGGCGGTGATGGCGCCCATGCCTGCGGCGTCGATCGGGGTGGCAACGTAGCCATCCCAATCGGAGCCGAGCGCCACATGCCCGATGCCGGCAATTTTGACGGCGTAGCGAATCGCTTTCACGACCGCCGCGACGTCGCTGCCACAGGTCGCATTCGACCAAAAGCCGATGCCGATTAAGCCGCCGTTTTTAGCGACGCGCTTGATCTGCTCGTCGCTCAGATTGCGATTGTTGTTGCAGGTGCCTTTCACGCCGGTATGCGAAACCATGACCGGACGTTGCGCTAGGCGCAACACATCATCGATGGTTTGTTGCGAGGCGTGGGCGAGATCGATAATCATGTTTCGGCGCGCCATTTCCGTCACCCATTGTTCGCCGAGTGGCGTGAGCCCGCGCTGGCTTTCGCCACTCGCGGACGCGCCGATGTCGCTGTCGGCCAGATGGGTCGGCGCGATCATGCGAAATCCCGCTTGGTACAACGCATCGAGATTGGCTAGCTCGCCTTCCAGCGCGTGGGCGCCCTCGATCGTCAACCACCCGGCTGTAACGCCGCTCTGGGTGCGGCGCTTGGCGATGTATGCCTCAAGCTCCGCTCTGGACTTGATTATCAAGAGCATGCCATTTGAGCGCGCGGCGAAGTCGTGTAGTTTTTCTGCTTGATACAGCGCGCGCTGTTGCAGGCTAGTCCAGGTACGCGGCGGCCAGCGCTGGGCGAAACTGAGCAGACGAATATTGTCGCTCGCCGCGCTGTTGCGTTCGATGTTCAGGCCGCGCGGGGTTTTCGTCACGACGCTGAAGGCTTGCAGCGCGATATTGCCTTTGATCAAGCGCGGAATATCAACGTGCCCCCAAGCGTTTTCTTGCAGCAGATTACGATCCCAGAGCAAGCTGTCGGCGTGCAAGTCGGCGACGATCAGACGTCGATGTAAATCGCTCGTCTGGGCCGCGCGCGCAGCGCCGGTGAGTGTGTTGTGGCTGGCGTCGACGTAGCGCGGCACGACATAGAAGAAAATCCCCAGCGCGATGGCGGCGAAAACCGCCACGGCAATGACAAGTTTCCTCATGCTTTCATCACGCGCCGAGCTGTTCCGCCAGATCAAGAAAATCGTCGGCGTTGATGCCAAAACGCTTTTCGTGTTTGAGATCGGTCTTTTTATTGGGATTGAATTCTTTCGGCCGAGTCACGAACGCGGTCTGCATGCCGGTTTTCGCCGCGTGATCCAGATCGTCCGTGTGGGCCGCGACCATCATCACCTGCTCCGATGGCAAATCGAGCAAGCGCGCGGCGGTAAGGTAGGACTCGGGATCGGGCTTGTAGTGTTTCGCCAATTCGGCCGACAAAATTAAATCCCACGGTAAGCCGCCGAATTTCGCCATATTGGTCAGCAGCGACACGCTGCCGTTGGACAGCGGCGCGATGATCTATTGGGTTTTCAGGCGCTTCAAGCCGCGCACCGAATCGGGCCTGGGTTTAAGCCGATGCCAGACGCGATTGTGCTCCGCAATTTCCGCTTCCTTGAGGCCTTTGATGGCAAATTGTTGTAACAGATTGTCGAGGATCATGCGATGCAAAACATCGATCGTCAGCCACGGCAACTCGCCCTTGCGCACCCGATCCATCTCCGGCGCATAGCCGGCGCGCCAGGCATCGGCGAACGCGGCCGGATCGACATCCCAGCCCTTACGCTCGGCCAGCGCGCGCATTTCGCGAATGATCGTGCCGCGATAATCGACCACGGTGCCAAAGACATCGAACGTCAGCGCTTTAACCTGTTGTAAACTGCGTTTCATTAACCACCTCCCGAATAGTGAGGCATGAATGATACAAGCTAACCCCGGCGTAAGTGAAGTCGCCACCCTCGGCGGCGGCTGTTTTT
>JANNMV010000217.1:0-1727 GCA_031398205.1 Pseudomonadota bacterium
CCTCCATACGCCGCAATAGTCGCGGGAACTGCGGCGCGGTATTGTTCAATCTGCGCTAGATCGTGGATTTCGACTTCGGCGATGAGATACGCGGACATTTCTCCTCCGTGTTAAGTTTTAAGATGCCTGTCTGTAGAGGCAATACCAGGGCGCCTCTTGAATGATGCGTTGTTGGGAGCCAACACTGGTGCGGCTCCTGGCGTGGTTCTTCTTGCGAGCTAACTAGTAAATATTGCTTTCAATTTGTGAACATAGTTGCTTCAATAAACCGCAGCCCTCACCCTTGAGTGTCGGCATGGCAATGGCCATGCCATTTCAAGTTTCCTAAGCCCGCTGCGCCACCCAACTATGTACCGACTCTAATGCTTGCGTTAAGTTTGTCGGATCAGTGCCCCCTGCCTGCGCCATATCGGGTCGACCGCCGCCCTTGCCACCGACCTGCGTCGCGACATGGTTAACTAATTCGCCCGCTTTGATTTTGCTCGTGAGATCGGCGGTGACGCCGGCGATCAGCGATACTTTGCCATCGCTTATGACGCTCAATACAATGGCGGCGGATTTCAATTTGTCTTTGAGTTTATCCATCGTCTCGCGCAATGCTTTTGCGTCAGCGCCATCCAAATTTGCCGCGAGCACTTTCACGCCTTTCACGTCGCGGGCTTGCTCGGCGAGATCATCTCCTTGGCTCGATGCGAGTTTCGATTTATAGCGCGCGAGTTCTTTTTCAAGTGATTTCACCTGATCGAGTAGGGAAGAAACTTTTTGTGTGAGTTCCGCCGGATGCACTTTCAACGCGCCAGCCACAACGGACAATGTCGCATCAAGTTTTTGCACGTGTTCCAACGCGCCGATGCCGGTGGTGGCTTCGATGCGCCGCACGCCCGCCGCGACGCCGCCTTCCGATAGTATTTTGAACAAGCCGATGTCGCCGGTGCGCGCCACGTGGGTGCCGCCGCACAGTTCGCGCGACGAGCCGATGTCCAGCACTCTGACCTCGTCGCCGTATTTTTCGCCGAACAACATCATCGCGCCGATTTTTTGCGCGTCGTCGATGGCCATGACGCGCGCTTGGGTCGCGGCGTTAGCTAGAATTTCCTGGTTAACGATAGCTTCGACGCGGCGAATTTCGTCGGTGCTGATCGGCGCGTGATGAGAAAAATCGAACCGGGTTTTGTACGCATCGACCAGCGAACCTTTTTGCGCCACGTGATTGCCCAGCACTTCGCGTAGCGCTTTGTGCATTAGGTGGGTGGCCGAGTGATTGCGTATCGTGCGACCGCGCATGGCTTCGTCAACCTTGGCATGAACGACATCGCCGACTTGGAGCGATTTGGAGCCCATCGCCACAACGCCCTGGTGGCCGAACACATCTGCCTGAATTTTTTGCGTGTCGCTCACGGCATAACGATATTGTTCGTTTGACAGCGTTCCTTGGTCGCCCACTTGGCCACCGGATTCAGCATAAAATGGGGTACTTGCGAGAACGACGGTGCCGGCCTCACCGAATTTAAGTTCGTCGACGCTTACCCCGTCGCGATAGATGGTAAGGACTTTGGACTCTTGAGCGAGTTTTTCATAGCCAACGAATTGGTTTTTTTCGCCTTTGTATTCGATACCCGCCGCCATCTTAAACTTGCCCGCCGCCCGCGCCTGATCGCGCTGTTGTTTCATAGCCGCGTCAAAGCCCACCTGATCAACGCCAACGCCTCGCTCGCGGGTAATATCGG
>JANNMV010000226.1:0-8545 GCA_031398205.1 Pseudomonadota bacterium
GGACCCAAGCGATTGATCACGCTCGCAACCATTGGGTGCCCATTAAACAAGACTAGCCCTTTGTCGACATGTCCCATGCGCCGCCCTAGGCCACCGGCGAGTATGAGCCCGGAAATTTTAACCGTAGATATTTCAGTCATCCTAAATTACGTTAAATGTTGCATCAGCCACAAGCCGCATGGATATTGGATCGCAACGCAGGTTGCCGGAATAGCCGCACGCTGCTTACCTCCCAGGCATGCACCGCTTCGTTCTCGGTGGAATCTTAGCTGCGCGGCGATTGGCCAGCGCGCAAATTAATGAACCGGTGAGTCATTCGAATTATGCGGCAGATTGTTGCCCCGCGGCGGTATTTGCATTCCATGTTGTCGAGACGCCGCATCACGCGTTTCGCAAGGGGACAAATCCTTGATCGGTGGCAATCGCGATAAGCCCATTGGGTCAGCGTGAAAAACTACGAACACGGATGGAGGCGGGGGTCGGAATCGAACCGGCGTGGACGGCTTTGCAGGCCGCTGCATGACCACTCTGCCACCCCGCCCTGGGGTGTGGCCGCGCGAGTGCGCGGCTTATTCGGAAACTAAAAAGGAAAAGCCGTTGTGGCTTTTCCTGCAATCGTGGCGCGGCAAACGAGGCTCAGACCTACGAGCGTTTCCTTGGCATGAGGCCCTCGGAATTCCAAACAGCATAAATATTATAGCAATATCACGGATTTACGTCAAAACAACAGCAGCGAATCAGCGTACAAATCGGCGCACAACGCGACAACTTCGCCGTTGGCAACACGCAATCGTTGGCGACGTCCGACATGAATACAAGGAAAGCTGAGCGCGGGTTTCCGCGCGGTGGGTGAATAACAATTAGGCGGCCAAGTTATGCCCGCCGTTAACAAAGATGACTTGCCCCTGAATCATTTCCGCCGCAGGGCTCGCGAGAAATTCGACTAAGCCGACGTAGTCTTCGTGTTGCACGGAGCGGCCGCTGGGATTTTGTTCGGTAGCGGTTTTGAGAATCTTATCGGTATCGGCGCCGAACACGGCGCGAAGCGCGTCGGTATCGACGGCGCCGGGGGCGATGGCGTTGATGCGTACGCCGCGCGGCGCGAGTTCGACGGCGAGATAGCGTAGTAGGCTTTCGGCGAGGGCTTTGCCGACGCCAACGGCGGCGTAGTTTTTGATCACTGTGCGTCCGCCCCGGCTGGATAGAAACAACACACTGCTGCCGCGCTTCAAAATCGGCAATGCGGCTTGCACCAGATAGAGCAGGGCGGTGCCATTGAGGTTCAGCGCGCGGGTGAAATCATCCGGGTTTACTTGTAAGGTCGGCACAGCGATGACCCGCACGGCGCAGTGAACCAATTGATCGAGCTGATCGACGTGCACTTTAACTTGGTCGAGAACCGCATTGCAGCCCATGGGCGTGCTGACGTCGCCGCGAATTAAGTGACAACGTGCGCCGAGTTGTTCAATGGCGCGCTTGGCTTTCGCTGCGGTCGCTTCGTCGTTGTGATAGTTGAGAAATACGTCGGAATCTGTTTTAGCGAAACGTTTGGCGATCGCGAAACCGATGCCTTTGATGCCGCCGGTGATGAGGATGGACATAGGGTCTCCGTTTTTGGTTGTCGACGATCGTTGGTAGGCAGGGGCGGTGGGGGCGTCAATATTGAGGCGAATTAGCTTTAGCTTTAGCGGTAGCCCAAGCCACGAACTGCTTCCCGCCTGCCTCCTGGCAATGCATGGTCTGCAAGGCAGTATCCATGCGGGGTTCGAGGCAACATACCGACGAAAAAAATTAGCGCCCGTATTTTGCGCGCGCTTCCGCCATGCAGGTGTTGCGATAAGTGCCGCCGAGTTCCGCACATTCAGCGACTGCGGATTTCCACTGCATTTCTTGCTTGTTCGCGTTGGCTTCGATTTCCGCCACCGATGCGTCACGCGAAGCCCGGGACTTGGCGAGGCATTCGGTCTTCGCCTCGCCACCGAACTTATTGCATTTTTCTTTTGCAAGCGACCAATCGGCGTCTACGTTGTCCCGCTCCGCTTGCGTGAGCGCGGCGGCGGTGCCTAAATTCTCCGCCTTGGCCGTCGCCACGGTTTTAGATTGTGCGACGCCCGCTTCAATACGGCACATGGACTTCGCATCGCCGGCGAATGTTTCACAATCACGCAAAGCGAGCATGTGATCTTCGTGGGCGCGGGCGACGGCGGCCTTGTATTTTGCATCACCGAGGCTGTCGGTGGTGCAGGCGTTAAGCGTTAGCAGGGCGGTTGCGATCGAGATTAAGAAAATTTTGAACATGAGCGATCCTTTCGAAGAGCGGGTTGTTTTTCAGCCTGTGAGATTCCTGCGAACAACGAAGCAACGTTTTATTGTTAGAAGCTAGGATAACTCGATTTGCTCAAACCTGAAACAGTTGATTGACTGTCCGCGACGACTGCCAAGGTTCGAATGTTGTTTCGTTCACGAATAGTTTGTTATCGTAAATTTTAGTGACGTAAATAAGATGAAGGCGAATGCATGATGCGCGCAAATTAGCGGCTGTGGTTGGCATTTCTCGACCATGCCCGCGTAGTATCGCTATTCGTAAAACGAAGTAAATATACTGGATGGCCTAGGCCAAAAGACATAGTCAGCGTATGGGCGGGCTACGGATTCGCCGGTGACATTGACTGGCAACGCGCGCAGGTGTTTATCCGGCAGTGCCGAAAGTTTGCACAATATTATGAAGCCAACAGCAGAAAAAAGGCGTCCAACATTCAGAGTTTAAAGTGTCGATTTTTGCGCCGAACTGCGAAGCCGTTACCGAGGTTTGACGCATTAACAATAAACAGGCGATGCCCGGAGAGGCAAGCGCAGAGCGGCGTTTAGAGCATGCACTGCCAGAGAGCAATCTGCATAAGCCTTCCGGCGTGGCAACCTCGAACGAAATTCATGTTAAAATCACTACTTAAAATGTGCAGCAAGCCCGCATCACTCAGCTTTTTGTGTGATTTCAACAGATTGCCTGCGTTGGGCCGATAGTGATTTTAGTTCTACGGTGGCTGTAGCTCAGCGGTAGAGTCCTGGATTGTGATTCCAGTTGTCGTGGGTTCGAACCCCATCAGCCACCCCATCAATACTTGTTTTCGTCGATCGTACCCGCTAACAAATTACCAAAGATGGCGACCAGTATTCTTGCGTTTCGGTCGGCGCGAAAATCTTCGGCACCTACTCACGTTTGCGTTGCTCTCAAACTAATCACAAGATTATCGCTACTCACTTCAAAAAGCCGATCGATATTACCGAACCGTGTCAACGTCAAATCGGCGCTGAAAAGTGAAGTGCTGTAGCAAATTGACGATCGACGTCAGAATGTTTAAACTATGTTTATACATTACTTGAAGAAATGATCATGGCCGAAGTTGTTCTTGATATCAAACAGTGGGGCAATAATCTTGGCGTTCGTTTGCCTGCGATTATTGCACGTGAAGCGCGTTTGCGCGCTGATCAACGAGTTCGTGTGTCTGTCAAAGGCAATCAAGTCATGATTACGCCGATGGAAGACGCGGATCTGACTCTTGCACAACGACTCGAAAAATTTGACTCTGTACGCCATGGTGGCGAAGTGATGATTTCGGGCGAGGCGGTGGGAGCGGAACGTTGGTAGCTGCGGGCGTCAAAAAACCGGCGAAAAAGCGATCATCGTGGGTGCCGGACCGGATGGAAATTATATGGATTGATTGCAATCCACAAGTCGGTCGTGAGATGCGCGATATCCATCCGTTTTTGGTGCTTTCGCCCAAGATATTTAATGAGAAAACATCGCTTGTGATTGGCCTGCCGATGACTACGGCTGAATACAACGTGGACAATCCCTTTGCCATCCCCATTGGCGTCGCAAAGGGACGTAAGGCTGGTAAAACAAGTTACGTGCTGTGTCATCAGCCGAAGTCGTTTGACTGGCGTAAGCGAACCGCGCGTGCGCATCCACTAAAAACCGTGTCCTATGAGCAGTTCAAACAAGTACGCGAACGATTAAATGAAATTATTCAGTTGACTTGAAACGATTGTCGAATCCTCAATCGATTCGATAACCCATGGCTCGATACCCACGCTGGCGTTTCTCCCACATTCGAACTAATGCCGGATGGCCGGTATCCACGAAATCGATAATCCGGACCTCGGTCTTCGTCGCTTGTATACGATCCAAACGGCCAGCGTATTGCTGCAGTGTCCCTTTCCACGAGATAGGCATTGCCAAGACCAGCGTGTCTAATGGCGGATGGTCGAAACCTTCGCCGACTAATTTACCAGTCGCGAGTAATACGCGCGGCGCACCAGGGGAAAGTGCATCGAGTTCCGCGATCACCGCTGCCCGTTGCTTCTTTGACAACCGCCCGTGAAGCACAAACGGTGCAGGAATTTTGCCAACCAATGCCGTAAGAATGGCATCCAGATGCGCGGTTCGTTCAGTTAGCACCAAGGTCTTCCGACCTTGTTCAAAAGCGTTCTTGATTTCGGCTGCAATTGTCCGGGTGCGATGCTCATCGCTCGACAGGTACTTAAATACTTCTTGAATACCGACCTCCCCAGAAAGGTCAATTTGATTCGCCAACAAAAATGGCACGACCTCTAAATCTTGCGGTGCATTTTCAGATCTCTGCGCCGTATGCCGGATCGGCCCGCATTGCATAAAAATGATCGGCTGCTGGCCGTCGCGACGAATCGGTGTCGCCGTGAGTCCAAGCACGTATTTCGCTTTGACTTGTTTCAGGATGGCGTCGAACGATACAGCGCCGATGTGGTGACATTCATCGACAATGACATGGCCGTAATTTTCGACCAACGGGTTAATTTCGCCCGGACGTGAAAGGGACTGCATCACCGCAATGTCAATCTTGCCGGTCGGCTTGGCCTTGCCGCCACCGACCGTTCCAATCGTGCCCTTATCGACGTCGAGAAACGCACGCAGTCGTTCCTGCCACTGCTTAAGTAACTCAGTACGATGTACCAGCACAAGCGCGTTGACACCACGACGCGCAATGATCGCGGCGGCCGTTACGGTTTTGCCAAAAGCCGTCGGCGCACACAGCACCCCGGCGTCGTGGTGCAGCATCGCCGCCATCGCTGCCTCTTGGTCGAGCCGGAGCGTTCCGACAAAATTTGCGTCGAGTTTATCGCCAGCGAATCGCTCGTCATGGAGTTCAGAACGGATATTGTTATCTCGCAGCAGATCCTGTGCCGCATCCAGGCAACCACGGGGCAGGGCGATGTGATTCGGGTAGTTTTCTGCGCAACCAATCACGCGGGATTTATCCCATACCGTAAAGCGCATCGCTTGGGCTTTGTAAAATTCCGGGTTTTGGAATGCCGCCAGTCGAACTAGACGATTCGCCAGGGCTTGCGGTAATTGGGACTTCTCGAAGTAGATGAGGTTGCTCAGGGTTATTTTGAGCAACTCCGGCATCGGTCCCGGCAACTTTTTGGAGACGGTTGCGCGGCGTTTCCATGGCTCCTTGTTATCTTCTTCATCGATGAACGTTACATCTAGTGGATGTACGCCATTTGTGGCGCGCAGGATAGTGGGCTCGATGTCGTGTGGCGGCATGAGCTTGATTGACGCCAGAAAAGCCCATTGATCGGGATAGGGGCGAAGGGCTGTGTCGACGAACACACTGCCGCCATTCTCGCGGGGTTTCTTTTGCAATGGCAGCGCAATCAAATTGCCAAATCCGCCTTTGGGCATCGTGTCTTGATTAGGAAAAAGACGGTCGTACGACGTTAGTTTTAATTGGCGCGTTCGAGCGCAGGTATGACTGACGATGGCGGTACCGAGGCGGCGAGCATCCTGGGCGGAAACGCTATGTGCAAAAAATATCCAGGTGTGGGCGCCATTGCCGGAACGAGAAATTTCAATTGCAACAGGGATGCCCAGCTCATGACAGGATTGGGCGAATGCCCGCACGTCGTCTTTCCATTCGGCTTCGTCGAAATCGACCGCTAGAAAACGGCAAGTGTCATCGGTCAGTAACGGATAGACGCCGAGGGTTCGTTCGCCGGCAAGGTGATCGTAAATAACCGCATCGGAGAGCGGAATGAATTGGCGATTGCCGCAATCTGTACATTTGATGCGCGGCTTTTCGCAAACGCCGGGGCGCCATTCATTTGCACACGCGGGCGAATAGCCGGCTTTGCCGGTTGTTTTGCTTTCCCATCGAATTGGGTAGACATCCGTGCGCCCGCGAAACAGTTGGCGAAAGAGTGTTACTTTTTCAGCAGTGTTGAGTTTGGATGGATCAAGTTCAACTTTTACTGCTGCTGGATTCGGTGGCGATTGCCATAGAATACCGTGCGTTTCCAGCAATGCGACAAGGCGAGCATTTTCGGCCTGCAATTTGGTCAATAATTCTCGGTCAA
Source organism: Pseudomonadota bacterium (assembly GCA_031398205.1). Lineage (GTDB taxonomy): Bacteria > Pseudomonadota > Gammaproteobacteria > Burkholderiales > JALYOK01 > JALYOK01. Next base: position 6,397 of record JANNMV010000226.1, read on the forward strand.
CCATCGCTCCGTGTCTCCGACCGAATGGTTGTACAAACCGGCACTAAAATCCTAACGGCTATGCACATTGTATCAATCGTATGGTGGAGAGTGCCTACGTGCCTATTCGGTTAGCGCGGCCCGTAAGTCTGCAACGGTTGTCATCAAGGTCATTGGCTCGAGGGGAGATTGCTCCAAACCGAGACGAAGATAGAAGGCTTTCGCTTCTTCTGAAATTGCGTGTACAAGCAAGCCTCGAATACCGATAGTCTCCGCGGCATTCAGCACGCGCCAGGCGGCGTCTTGAAACAATGCGCGACCGAGCCCCTTGCCTTGATGTGACCGAGAAATAGCGAGCCGTGCGAGAACGACGACAGGAATGGGATCGGGCATGTTTCGTCGAAATCGTCCTGGTGTTGCAGCCGGCGCAATTGCGCTGGACGCAAGCGCGAAATACGCTACTACCGTATGATCGTCGCAAACAACGAAAGTGCGGGATGCGCCACTCGCTTGGTTCTGCGTCGCGCGGCGCTTTAACCAGTTGTCGAGCGAGGATACGCCCGAATCGAATGCATCAATATTGTGATGCGCCGCCAGCGGTTCCGGCGCACTAAGCATTTACCTTGAAGTCCAAGGAACCGGTTTGCGCATGGTTTCACGTAACCGCTCATTCCGCTGCGGGGTGGCATCGAGCCGCGCTAGAAATTCGGCATAGACTTCCGGACTGACCGCATAAATAGTGCGGTCAAGCAGGACATCTTCGGCCGCGCGGCGTGCGGCTTCCAGAATGAAATCGGTTCGGGTTTTGCCGCTTGTTTCTGCGGCGCGATCTATTAAATTTCGTGCTGTTGCTGAGATACGCAGGTTCAACGTATCGCGGCGTGGGGATGGCGTTGTCGTGGCTTTCATAAATTCGCCTTTCAGTTCAGAACTCAATCATAGCACTGCGTAATGTCATTGTCATTACGACCAATCGAATTTCATAAGAACTAATCCTCACCAATTTTTTGGGTAGCGATTTGGGCGATAGCGAACTCAGTGGGCGCGAGCAATTTGGCCATCCCTGTCATAAGCGGGACGGATAAAGGACAGGTAACTGGTCAAAAACGTCGCGGCAATATCTCCGATTTCCTGCGCGACAAGTAGGCTGCCTTCCATTTTGCGGGACGTCAGGACGGAACGTGCCTTAGTTTGCTATTTTCCTATGAAATATTGTATGAACGGAACTTATAGTAAAAGCGCGCATGGAATCCACTTGAGCGGCGATTGCATTTACCGTCCCGATTGATATACTAAGTTGTAATTTACAACTTTCTCACATTAAGGTCGACGGCGATGGCTGAACTCGTGCGCGTAAAAGACAAGTTTCAAGTGACGATTCCGGCAGAAGTCCGTGCCGTGATTTCCATTCAGACTGGCGATTATTTGGAGGCGAGCGCCTTTGAGGGTGGCATTTTGCTGCGTCCAAAGCGGGTGAGTGATCGGCAAGACGCCTCGCCGACGATTTTAGATTTTTTGCGCCGCAAGCCCAGCGTTACGCGCCAGAAATCAGACATTGATGCTGATCTGAATACGCAACGTGATGCATGGTAGACATTGCGCGGGGAGCCACGATCTATTTGGATACCAATGCGTTGATTTATATGACCGAAGGATCCGCGGCCTTCAAGCGGCATTTGGAAAAATTCTTCGAACAGATTGTTGACGCCACCGCTCGGTTGGTCACCAGTGAGCTTGCTTTGACCGAAGTCTTAGTTCATCCGATACGGGATAACAACAGGAAGCTCTTGGAAGCCTACAACGACCTTTTCGAACACTTTGTCAATGCGCGCCCGATTACGCGCCGGATGCTTATTCGAGCCGCAGAGCTCCGTGCCGGACCCAGAAAATATCGTACGCCGGACGCCATTCATATTGCTACCGCCGTAGACGCCGGCGCGCAGTTATTTGTAACGGGCGATAGTGGTATTGAGATTGTCTTGCCGATGCGGCGTTATCTGTTGGTGGAGGCCGGCTAAACGATTGCATCATCGAAACGCGAAGTAGCGTGATTTATACAGCGCAGCAGTTCATTGGAATGCGAGCGATGAAACCTTCGATTCATGCCCTAGAAGTGATGGCTCGTAGTCAAGGTGGCATTGTGAAAACTGCACGGCAATTTGATGTCGTC
>JANNMV010000265.1:0-4815 GCA_031398205.1 Pseudomonadota bacterium
ATCAAAACCGAGTGAGGAAATCATGAATGCCCCGCACACTGGTGTAACCGCGATTGATCTCGAACATTTCTGGATGCCGTTCACGGCAAACCGCCAATTCAAATCCGCGCCGCGATTGTTTGCCTCGGCGAAGGATATGCATTTCACCACCGTCGACGGCAAACAAGTGTTGGACGGAACCTCCGGTTTGTGGTGCGTGCAGGCGGGCCATTGCCGCGACAAGATTTCCGCCGCGATCAAAAAACAACTCGACACCTTGGATTTCGCCCCGACTTTTCAGATGGGGCATCCGGGCCCGTTCGAAGCGGCAAGCAAGCTCGCAGCCATGGCGCCGACGGGTTTGGATTATGTGTTCTTCGCCAACTCGGGCTCCGAGGCCGTCGATAGCGCCCTGAAGATTGCGCTGGCCTATCATCGCATTCGCGGCGAAGGTCATCGCACGGTATTCATCGGCCGCGAGCGCGGTTATCACGGCGTCGGATTCGGCGGCATTTCCGTCGGCGGCATGACGGGAAACCGCAAGACCTTCGGCAGCATGCTGCCGCGTGTCGATCATCTGCCTCACACTTTCAATCTCGAAAAACAAGCCTTCAGCCGCGGCCAACCGGAATGGGGCGCGCATCTGGCGGACGAACTTGAGCAGCGTATCATTCCGCTGCACGATGCGTCGAACATCGCGGCGGTGATCGTCGAGCCGATGGCCGGATCAACCGGTGTGTTGCTGCCGCCGAAAGGCTATCTGAATCGCCTGCGCGAGATTTGCGACAAGTACAACTTGCTGCTGATTTTCGATGAGGTCATCACCGGTTTCGGCCGCGTCGGCCCGCATGCGTTTGCAGCCGATGTATTCGGCGTGGTGCCGGACATGATCACCTGCGCGAAGGGCGTGACCAACGCGACCATCCCCATGGGCGCGGTGATCGCAAAGAGCCACATCTACGATGCGTTCATGAATGCTCCCGCAAACGCCATCGAATTTTTCCACGGCTACACGTATTCGGGCCATCCCGTCGCCTCCGCTGCCGCCAGCGCCACAATGGATCTTTATCGCGAAGAACAATTGTTTGAGCGCGCCGCGGGGCTGTCTGAATATTTCCAAGACGCCGCCCACAGCTTGCGCGGCATGCCCCATGTGATCGATATTCGCAGCATCGGCTTCGTCGCCGGCATCGAGTTGCAGCCGATGGTGGACAAGCCGGGCGCGCGCGCGTTTGAGGCATTCTTGCGTTGCTTTAACAACGATGTGTTGGTGCGCACGGCGGGCGACGTAATCGCGCTGTCGCCGCCGCTGATCGCCGAGAAGAAACACATCGATCAGTTGTTTGGAACAATTGCAGATGTATTGAAGTCACTACCCTAATTTTCAAACAGACAACCTTTCAAGCTGTCATTCCCGCGAAAGCGGGAATCCATGTTGACTTGCAATTGCCAAATGGATTCCCGCCTTCGCGGGAATGACAAGTCTTAATTCTTTTGGAATTTTGCTACTGCATCTCCCATGCAAGACCGCAACCTAGCCACTAAAATCCAACACGCCGTCGACACGCAATTCGATGACCAAATCGCATTCACCGGCGAACTCGTCAAATTCCCAAGCTTACGCCGCGCGGAATTAAAAGAAGTCATCAGCACCGCCACCACCGACGCGCGCATTTTCGATATTTACGGAAAGATTCCGGCGTTGGTATACGGCCCGCTGGCGGAAGATATTCACGGTTTTGATGAGCGCGTCGAGCTGGATTCCGTGCGGCGGGTCACTCAAGCGATTGCTCTGTTTGTCGCGGAGTGGTGTGGGGTTGAGGCTTTGTGATGCTCGATTACTTCGTGGTTACGCTGACCCTCACCCTAACCCTCTCCCAGAGGGAGAGGGGATTTAGTCCCTTCTCCCTCTGGGAGAAGGGTGGAGATGAGGGCAAGCCTTATTCATTCCACCACGTTCGATCACTTTGCGATTCGATATGAAGTTCGTTATCGCGCAAATGAAGCACGAGACGAATACCTTTTCGCCGGTGCCAACACCGTTGTTTGCCTTCGGCAAAAATGGCCCTTACTTCGATCGCGATGCGTTCGACGCGATGCGCGGAACGGCAACGCCAATGGGCGCCTTCATTGATCGCGCAACTGAGTTCGGTGCGGAAATCGTCACGCCCGTCGCGGGCGATTCACCGCCCAGCGGCCCCGTTTCGCACGCGGCGTACGCGGTCATGTGTGACGCAATCATCAAAGCGGTCGAGCAAGGGTGCGATGCGCTATTTCTAGATTTGCACGGCGCCATGGTGGTGGAAAGCACCGATGACGGCGAAGGTGATTTGCTCGAACGACTGCGCCGCATCGCACCGAAGATGCCGATCGCGGTGGCGTTGGATTTGCATGCCAACGTCACGCAAAAAATGGTTACGAACTGCGATGTGATCGCGGGTTACAAAACCTACCCGCACGTCGATATGTACCAAGCGGGCGATCGGGCGGCGCGCATTTTGCTGCGCTACATCCAGGGCGAGATCAAGCCGGTGATGGCGTGGGGAAATCGACCGATCCTGGCGCAAACTTTGAAGATGAATACCGCGGAAGGTGCGATGCGAGATTTCGTCAACGCGGCAAAACAGGCTGAACAGCAAGGGTTGCTCGCCGCGACGGCTTTCGGGGGATTTCCGCTAGCGGATATTGCGCAAGCGGGTTTGAGCGCCGTGGTCGTTGCCGACGGCAATCGCCAACAGGCGGAAGAGGTGTGCGAATCCATGCTTGATCTCGCGTGGAAACGGCGCGATGAATTCATTTATTACGGCGAACCGCTGGCGGCTTCCATCGCTCGCGCGATGCAGATTTCCGAAGGTCCGATTTTGTTACTCGACCACTGCGACAATTGTGCATCGGGCGGAACGCAAGACACCATGCGGGTTCTGGCAGAGGCATTGCGGCAAGGGGCGTCAAATCTCGCTGCTGGCCCGATACGCGATGCGCAAGCGGTCGAACATTGCGTGCAGGCCGGCGTCGGCGCGCGAGTCACCTTGCAGGTTGGCGGAAAGATGGACATGCCGTCGATCAATCTCAAAGGCGAGCCGCTGCAACTTAGCGGCATCGTGCGCACCATCAGTGACGGCGAATACACCATCACCGGACCGCAACTCACCGGCGTGCGCAGCTACATGGGGCGCACCGTGGTGCTCGATACGGGGGCAGCGGAAATTGTCATTTGCGAGCGCGCGCAAGAGCCGTGGGATTTGGGTGTGTTCACCCGCGTTGGAATTGATCCGCGACGCAAGAAGTATCTTGTACTAAAATCACGCATGTATTTTCGCCCGGTGTTCCTGCCGATCGCCAAGGCGGCGATCGAATGTAATGGCGTGGGCGTGACCAGTTCCGATTGGACGTTGTTTCCCTATCGCAAGATTCGGCGACCGATTTTTCCAATCGATGCTATGAACGATTCTTAGTAAAACGTATCGAACGCGAGGCGTGCAAACTCGTGAACGCCAAACTAAACCTAGAGGAGAATTTCCAGCATGAAAGCAGCATCGTGTAAGTTGGCATTGATTGGTTTATGTGCGGGATTAAGCTTATCCGCGTTGGCCGATCATCACCTCGGCGTCGCCTATGTCACCAACCAAGATAAGGGTGTCTCCGTAATTTCGCTGGAAAATTTCACCGTCATCGACACCATCGATATCGAGGCGAAAGAACCGCGTGGCCTGGGCATTACCAACGATGGCAAGTTGCTGATTACCGCCAATCGTGAAGGCGGCGACGTGTCGATAATCGACACAGCAACGAAGAAAGTCATCAAACATATTCCGATCGGCCAGAACCCTGAGTTCGTGCGCGTGTTTGGCGATTTCGCCTACGTGAGCTATGAGCCGAGCGCGAAAGCCGGGCCGCCACCGAAGCCCGGTGAAAAAGAAGATGACGACGATGGCGAAGAAAAGCTGCCGGCCGGTATCGCTATCATTGATCTGAAAGCGATGAATGTGGTTAAAACCATTATGAGCGGCCCGGAAACGGAAGGTATTGAGTTTTCCCATGACGGAAAAAAAATGCTGGTCACCAATGAGGGCGACAACACCATCACCGTCTACGATATTAAATCCGGCAAGCTGGTCAAAAAGATAGATACCCACAAGCTCGGCGATCGTCCGCGCGGCATCAAGGCCTCACCGGACGGCAAGCGTTACGTCGTGTCGCTCGAGTATGGAGACAAAATTTTGCTGCTCGATAAAAATTTCAAGCCGGTGAAAACCGTCGCGACCGCCAAAGGTCCCTACGGTATCGCGTTCGACAAATCCGGCAAGCGTCTGCTGGTCGCCGCGTTTAAAGCCAAAGAATTACAAGTGTTCAACGGCAAAACCTTGCAGCTCGAAAAGACCGTGCCGATCGGTGATCGTTGCTGGCATTTCACCTTCACGCCGGACGAGAAAAATTTACTAATAGCCTGCGGCCGCAGCCACGAAGTTTTGGTTTTGGACGGCGCCACCTTCGAAACGGTCAACCATGTGAAAGATCTCAATCTACCTTGGGGAATCGTCACCTATCCCAAGGCAATGGGTAGCTTGGATTTCGCGAAATAGCTTGGAATGACCTCGGAGAGCCGCATGGATACTGGCTCTCCGGCAACCAGATACTACCCCAATGTCATTCCCGCGCGCCCTTGTGACACGGGAATCCATGTGGCAAGTATTAACGGCGATGTTGAGTGTTCAGCGGGACTGTTCGGTTTGGGTTAGCGCAGTGATTACAGGCCGGTGCTCAATGGATTCCCGCCTTCGCGGGAATGACAATTAGGTGTGGCACGCTCGGCACTTCGCTACGCAAGAAATCCTA
>JANNMV010000356.1:0-2111 GCA_031398205.1 Pseudomonadota bacterium
GTGACCAGCCGCACCGCCGCCCAAGCCAGCCCCGCCCAACTGCTGCGCATCAACCGCGGTCACTGGGCCATCGAGAATAGCTGTCACTACGTGCTCGACCAGACCTGGGACGAAGACCGCTGCCGCATCCGCAGTGGCTACGGCCCCGAAAATACGTCACGTTTGCGCCGCTTCGCCATCAGCCTGCTCAACCTGCATGCTAAACCCAACGAATCAATCGCCTCAATGACCCGCAAACTTGCCGCCAAAACACGCCTCGTCTTCGACTACCTGCTGATGACTAAGAACTCAACCCGTCATGCCGCTACTGCATAAATTGGCTAGAACGAATTTACCGTGCTCACGGGCCGTGTTTCTTGCTGGCAACGAGCCGTGCATAATGTAGGCAATTCGAGTTTATTGATTTAATGAGGAGACAGGATGGCTGCCCAAACCCCTTTTCTAGCCGGTCAGGAAAAACTCGCGGCGCTCGACTCGCGTTATGTCGAAACCTCCGATTTACCTTGGAAACCCACACTCGCACCGGGCATCGATATGAAGGTGTTGCTCGAGGACAAGGAAAGTGGCTTACTCACCGCGCTGTTCCGCTGGGAACCGGGCACGCAACTGCCGTTGCACGAGCATGTCGAGATCGAGCAGACTTACGTGCTGGAAGGTAGCATTGTCGATGAAGAAGGCGAAGTTCGCGCCGGCGATTATGTGTGGCGGCCGAAGGGCAATCGCCACCTCGCGCGCTCGCCCAATGGGGCTTTGGTGATTTCTTTTTTTCTCAAACCGAATAAATTTTTGGTCGGCGATCTCGCGGAAAAAGAGCTGCCATGAGTGACTCGTCCCCGTCGCGCTTTAAATCGAAAGCTTGGGACCGCAAACAGCGCGTTGCCAGCAGCCGCATCTAGCTTGTCACGTGGCGTGGCCTAGTCTGGAAGCCGCTCTGGTGCTTGCTCGCAGGCCATCGATCAAATTGTCACGAGCAGCCCGACGGCTTGTGGATGCGCTCGGTTGACGCCGGGTTCTTGGCGAGGCGATCTTGTGGTCGGATCGGCCGTCGCACGAAGTCGCCGCCGCAGTTGGGGCAGCGGCCTTTCAATCGCTGTTCAACACAATCACGGCAGAACGTGCATTCGAACGAGCAGATCATCGCTTCGAGGGATTGCGGCGGAAGTTCTTTGTCGCAGCACTCACAGCTTGGTTTCAGTAACAGCATGTTTAACTCGCCGTCGCGGCGATCGCTTCGATCTCGAGCAAAAAATTCGGCTTGACCAATTCCGGCACGATGAGCAACATCGACGCCGGTCGGGCATCGCCCAGAAATTTCCCGCGCACTTGGACGTAAGCCGGAATATCGTCGGCGCGCAATAGATAATGAGTCACCTTAACCAGGTCGTTCACGTTCATGTCCGCTTGTTTGAGCATGTTAACGATGTGAGCCCATGCGATCTCTGCCTGGCCAGCGATGTCATCGGGCAGATCACCATCGAGCGCAAGACCCGGCGTCCCCGAGGTGTAGAGCCAGCGCGCGTTAGCGGGAACTTCGATGGCGTCGCTGTAGTGGCCGATTTGGCTGGCGACGCCGATGTCATGCCTCACGTTTGCCATCGCGTCAGCTTTCCTTGTAGGCCGCAAACTCGATTTCCACCGCGGCATTCAACGGCAAATTTGCAACGCCGATCGAGGTGCGTGCCGGTGGATCGATGTGGTTGAACACTTCTTCCCAGGCCCGATTGATTTCGGAAAATTGATCGAAGCGGGTGGTGAAAATTCGTGCGATGGTCAGATGCTCCAAGCCTAGACCGTAGTCCTTCAACGCCTTTTGCAGATTGCCGAGAATGTATTGAGTTTCGCCGTAGGCGCCGCCAGGGGCTAGCGTCGCGTCCTCGGTGATGGCGATCATGCCGGAGAGTTGATAGAACGGGCCGGTCCTGATGCAGGGCGTGTAACGAAAACGCGGCGCGGGGAGACTTTTGGCATGTAGGAGGGTTCTTGGCATAATGCTGACTTTCCGAGTGGGAAGGTAGCCATTATTGACGACTGGCACGTCGCTGGCAAGAACCCGCGCTGAAAAGAAAAAAGGCCGGAAATCCATGCGGATCCCGGCCTAGCGTAACGCTGGC
>JANNMV010000380.1:0-5140 GCA_031398205.1 Pseudomonadota bacterium
CCCGCGTCGCGGGCCTGGTGCGCAGCGTCAAACCAGTTCCAGCAGCGCAGCATGTTGGCGCTGGACGACTGCTCGGGGTACAGCACCAGGCATTTGTCAGTCTCGGCCAGCGCATTCATGGCAGTGCGGTTGCGATGCCAAGGCGCGGGCCAATTCCAGCTTGCGCAAATCCACTTGCGTCAATGCGCTGGCTTTGCTGTCGGCTTTATCCGCGAGGCCCATTTGCGCCAGCAGCGCGCGTGCCTCGCCGCCCACGTCGGCGCTGTGCGATCCGCGCCGATGGACCACGTATTCGAGTGGCACGGCGATGTTCTCCGCCAAGCTCATGCTGGAAAACGGACGCGGAATTTGGAAGCTGCGCGCGATACCAAGCCGTGCGCGGCGGTGGGCCGCGAAGCCCGAGACGTTGCGCTGGTCAAAACGGATCACGCCGCCATCGCTGCGCAGCGAACCACCGATGCAGTTGATGAGCGTGGTTTTCCCCGAACCGTTGGGGCCGATAATGCCCAGGCGCTCGCCCGGCGCAACACTCAGGCTGACCTGCGAAAGCGCCGCGAATCCGCCAAAATATTTCGAGATCGATTCGACCTGTAGCAACGCGTCGCTCACCGGGTAACCCATTTCTCGCGCAATCGATTGGCAAGTCCGACGATGCCTTGCGGGGCGGCCACGACGAACAGCACCAGGAGCACACCGACCACCAATACGTTAAGTTCCGAAGACAGGGTCACGGTCACGATTTGTTGCACGCTGGCGAGCAACAACGCACCGATCACCGGGCCGATCCAGGTGTGAGTGCCGCCGATAATCGGCATGGCGAGCGCCGACACCGCGTAGTTCAAGCTGAAGGCGGAGGTCGGCTCAATGAAATTCAGGTACGTCGCAAAGGGCGCGCCCGCCAGTCCCATCAACGCACCGGATGCGGTGGCCGCAAACAGTTTCAAACGCAGGGTTGGCACGCCGACCGATTCGGCTGCCTCTTCGTTGTCGCGTAACGCGCGTAAGCCGCGTCCGATCCAGGATGTTTCCACGTGACGCGCCAACGTTACCGCGAGAATGGCGAGAACGGTCATCAACAAGAACAGCAGGCGCGTGTAAGTGCCAATCCATGCGGGCGGGGGCGGCGGCAAGACCGTCGTTCCGCGCGCGCCGCCAACTAATCCCCAATTCATGACGACGGTTTCGCAGATTACCGCGACCGCCACCGTAGCGATGGAGAAGAAAATACCGCGCAAGCGTAGCGTCATCGCGCCGACGGCAAAGCCCATCAGGCCGGTGACGCACATCGCCGCGAGGAGTTGCACCAGCAAGGGCGCCGAGTACAATTTTATCAGCGCGACGGCGCTGTACGCGCCCGCCGCGAAGAATGCGCCGGCGCCGAAATTCACGTAGCCGGCATAACCGCCGAGAATGTTCCAGGCCGTTGCCAACACAACGAATTGCAACACCACATAACCGGCGAAGAAGAAATATTCGTTTCCGACTACGCGGGTTAACACCAGCGCGGCGATCAAGATCGCGCCGGCCCCGATGAAAAATTTGCCCCAGCGCTGCACGGTCAGCGCCCGAACAAACCGGTTGGACGTACAGCCAGCACCAGCAGCAGCATCGCGAATGCCACCGCAGGGGCCCAAGAAGCGCCAGGGGAATTGAGTACTAAACTCTCCGCGACGCCGAGAATAATGCCCGCCACCAGCGTGCCGGGCATACTACCCAAGCCCGCCATCACCGCGACACAAAAGGTTCGGCCGATATACAGGCGCCCGAGCCCAGGCTCGACCGGATTGACGATGATCAGCAGTGCACCCGCCAGCGCGCACGTCGCCGTTGCGATGCCGAATGCCCAGTGCTTGATGCGAACCGGATCGGCGCCCATCAGCGCCAACGCGGTTTCGTCTTGCGCCACCGCTTTGATGGCGCGGCCGGTAAAGGTACGCGAAAGATAGACTGACAACGCGAGCGTCAACGCCAGGGCGACCGCGACCGCCACCAACATGCGTAGCGGCAAACGCATTTCGCCGAGCGCGAAACTCTTGCCGATGTAAGGTGCTTCGACCATGCGTTGATCCACGCCGAAGGTGAGAATCAATAGCACTTCTAGAATGAATGCCAGGCCGAAAAAAAACGCCAGGCCGCGCAGTCCCGCATCGCTGCCGCGCCGTTCAAATGTCGTATGGTAGAAGCGATAGACCGCCAGCCCGCCGCAGAAAAATACCGGCGTCAGCAACAGCCCGGCGAGAATCGGATCGATGCCATACTGACCGAGAAAATACGCGCCATAGGCGCCCAAAACAAGAAACGCCGGATGGGCAATTTGCGGCACGTCGAGCAAGCCGAACGCCACCGACAAACCGACGCTGACCGCCGCGTAAAAACAGCCAAGCATGACGCCGGCGATCAAGGCTTCGGCGAGGAGATCGAATTGCACGAGAAGTGCTACGCGCGGACTTTCAATTGCGCCCTTGACTGAACGGCAGCACCTCACCGGTCTTGAAGCCGTCCGGTGCGACAATTACTTGCTTGCCCGGACCGCGAAATTGTTCCAGGTTTTTGTCCGCGATGCCGCGAAATTGTATATAGACAATGCGCGGTGTCGCCCATTCGCCGGTGGGGCCAAAACGAATATTGCCAACCACGGTTTTGATTTCGTTTTGGCGCAGATATTTGGCGAGAATTTTGTGATCGAGGCTCTTGGTTGCCGTCACCGCTTCCGCGAGAAGTTGCCCGATGGCGTAATTAAACGGCGGTAAATAAAAGCCGAGCGGATCCACGTTGGCCTGCTTTGCCTTGGCCTGATAGCGCGCGATGAAGTCGCGCACGCCGGGAAAATCCATTGACTTTTCCGGCACCCAAACGTGATAGTTGACGATGCCATTGAGCGCGGGGCCGAGCGACTCCATGATTGAAGCGTTTTGCAATCCAACCATGCCGCCGCCGAACATTTTAACGCTGGATCCGATGCCGATTTCACTCACCGAGCGAATGATCGCGCTCGAATCCGACGGGTACGATGCGACGAATACCACGTCGGGCTTGGTCGCGCGGATGGCGCGTATCACCGAGGAAAAATCCACCGTGTTGGGTGGATAATTCTGATCGTAAACCGATGTCAGGCCATTGGCTTTCACGCCCGCACGAATACCATTGGCAAAAGTTTGCGCGAATTCCGCATCGGCCGCGAGCACGGCGATGGTCTTCGCGCCGAACTTCTTGCCTAGGGCGAACAGCGGCGTGGTGGCGTCTTTGACCGATGCCCAAGGCATGATATTGAAATACTTGTCATGGCGAATTTGCGCGTTGGCGTCGAGCGCGAAGTTGCCGATCAGCAGCAAATCCCGTTGTTTGACCAATGGCATGATCGGCGCCGTGACGTTGGTGCTGTAGGGGGCAACCAGTAAATCGACCTTATCCACCTCGATTAACTTGGTGTAAATGCCCGGCGCCATGGACGGATTGCTTTGATCGTCGTAAACCACCAATTCAACCGATCGCCCGAGCAGTCCGCCACGCGCATTGACGTCATCGCGCCAGATTTGCAGCGCCAGCAGGCCGGATTTTCCGGCGCCGCTGAGTGCGCCGGTTTGCGCCATCGACAACCCGATCCGAATCGGCTCACTACTTTGCGCCATGGCCGGCAACGCGACCGCGCTCACGGCCAGTACCGATAACAATCTGCGCGCATTCCGCAGAAATTGCGTACGCGAAAAACTTTTCAATTTGCTTTCCCCCAATATCGTTGTGACGGCGATTCAAATGCCGACGCCGAACCAGCTAGGCTGGACTATACCAATTTTGCCCGGCATGGATCAATCGCGATATGCCGTTAAGAACGTTATGAATACTGTGTTGTGGCGTGGCATGCCCGGAGAGGCAATATACGAGCGCGTCTTCAGGCATCGACAAATAATCTCGACCTTAACGAATAGCCGCCTCAATTCATCCGAGAGGCATCGAAATTGAATAGAATCGATTGACGACAATATCGTCCATCGGTATTGTTGCGTCGTCATTCTATCGTTCAATTGCCGCGTCACGTACGGCGCAACCTATGACCCAATCCAACGTCAAAATTGTCAGTAGCGCCACGGGCCATCAACAGGCCAACTTGTCCAAAGGACAGAAGGTCTTTAACAATCTTGTTAAGCAAATTGAAAAAATGCGGACGCGCCTGGCGGCGTGGGAGCGGGTCGTCCCGTCTTACCAGCAAAAATACATTAACGAGTGGGCGCCATTAATTGAATCGTCAATGGATTTGCGCAGCAAGTTGGTGTGTTGCCTTGACCGCGCCTACGATCAAAGGGGGCTTACAAAAACCGATCGCCGGGCGATCGCGAACCTGATCACCGAGTTGGCGGGTGAACTGGTGGCGGCGCGTAACGATCCGCAGATGAAAACCCTTTACAACCAATACAGCCAATCGGACTACGACAGCGAAGAAGCGGCGAATCTTAAAGGGATGCAATTCGTTCTGGAGGGCGTTCTGGGGGTGCGGCTGGGCGATGATCTGGATCTGAGCTCGCCGGACGATCTATTGGCGCGCGCACAAGAAAAAATCCATGCCAGGCAGAGTGAATTCGATGCTGAACGGCAGGCACGCGAGAAACGGCAAACCAAACGCGCCAAGTCCGCCAAACAACTCGCGTTCGAAGCGCGACAACAAGCGGAAGCGCATCAACTCAGCGGATCCATCCGCGAGGTCTATCGCAAACTAGCCAGCGCCCTGCATCCGGATCGGGAGGCTGACCCGCGGGAGCGCGACCGCAAGACCGCCTTGATGCAGCGCGTGAACCAGGCCTATGACAAACAAAATCTCCTGCAACTGTTGGAACTGCAATTGGAGTTGGAGCAAATCGACCAATCGGCCATCAACAATTTAAGCGAAGACCGGTTAAAGCACTACAACAAGATTCTAAAGGATCAGCTCGCCGAACTGGAACAAGAAATCCAGCATGTGGAAGGTGGGTTCAGGGCGCAGTTCGACATTTCTCCGTTCGTCGCGGTATCGCCGAGCACGATCATGCGCGATCTGGCGAGCGATATCGTCAACCTTCAGTTCGCGATACGCGACCTTGAACGAGACCTCCTGGCGTTCGACGACGCCAATGCGACTAAGGCGTGGATTAAGCACCTGCGACGCCAG
>JANNMV010000397.1:0-17996 GCA_031398205.1 Pseudomonadota bacterium
AGCCTCGGATCTGGACGCTAGGTCGCACCCGTATTTGCCCTGGCCTCGCGACGCCACGGCGCTGCGCGGCGCCGACTCAGGCCGCCACGGCCAGCAACCGTTGTTTCAACTTTAACAGCGCTCGCGAATGTGGCGTTATGCGCTCTGGATCATTCTGTTGAATACGGCATTGACCGCGCGAGCGAACTGCCCCGATCTTTTGAATCAACGTTTCGCGCCGTTGAAGGGCGGCGAGACGCAGAGCCTGTGCCAATACCAAGGAAAAGTGCTGCTGGTCGTAAATACCGCGAGTTATTGCGGCAACACGCCGCAGTACAAGGGATTGCAGGCCCTTTACCAAACATATAGCGCGCGCGGTTTGGTGGTGCTGGGTTTTCCCAGTAACGACTTCGGGCGCCAGGAACCGGGTGCGGCAGCGGATATTGCGGAATTTTGCGAGCGAACGTATCGAGTGACGTTCCCGATGTTCGAGAAATCCAGCGTTCGGGCGGCCAACGGCAATCCTCTTTACGACCAACTCGCCGCCCTCTCCGGCGAGCGGCCACAGTGGAACTTTCACAAGTATGTAATCGACCGTAGCGGCAAGACGGTCTCCAGTTTCGGCAGTTCCACCTTGCCCGAAGACGCGCAGCTCGTTAGGCAAATCGAAGTGCTACTCGCAGCACAATAGCGGCGCCAACTTAAAATCTGTTATTGCCGCGTAAAGTTTTGTAGCAGAGCGTGGCCATGTTCGGTCAGAATAGATTCTGGGTGAAATTGCACGCCTTCGACAGTCAGGGTTTTATGCCGCACGCCCATGATTTCACCATCATCCGTCCACGCGGTAACCGCCAAACACGCAGGCAGCGAGGCGCGCTCAATCACCAGCGAGTGATAGCGCGTCGCGCGATAAGGATTGGGCAAGCCATTAAACACGCCGTCGCCGTGATGATGTATCTGCGAGGTCTTGCCGTGCATGAGTTGCTGCGCATGGATAATTTTTCCACCAAAGGCTTGGCCGATGCTCTGGTGTCCCAAACACACACCGAGAATCGGAATCTTTCCCGCGAATTGTTTAATCAGCGGCACTGACACGCCGGCTTCGTTGGGCGTGCACGGCCCCGGCGACACCACGATGCGATCGGGTTTGAGCGCGGCGATTTGCTCTAACGTGATTTCATCGTTGCGGTAAACCACCACCTCCTCACCCAATTCGCCCAGATATTGCACCAGGTTGTAGGTGAAGGAATCATAGTTGTCGATCATGAGTAACATAGCGATTGAATCTACTGCGGCAAAAAAGTTGAACGTACTTTAGCAGGGATATGCGCTCATTGTATAGCGCAAGGCCGCAATCGCGCCGCGAGAGATGCCTGGAGATCCGCGCCAGTATTGGCTCCTGGCGCGATTATGTTGGTATACTCGCGGAATGTTGAGTGATCAAACGGACCAAAGCCCGCAACATCGGGCACTTTTGTTAAGATGCGCGTTGGTCGTGCGATTTCGTCGCCAGCGGCCGGTTGAAAAAACCTAGGGGAGTATTCTGGCAACCTACCAGGAACTATCGGATTTTCTGGCTTCCGTCGAACGCCGCGCCTATAAACAGGCGTTTTTTGCCGTGCGTGACGAGGAAGTCGCGCTCGATATCGTCCAAGATGCCATGCTCAAGCTCACGGAAAAATACAGCGGCAAACCGATCGAAGAGTTGCCGATGTTATTCACGCGCATTGCCCAGAATGCAATGCGCGACTATTTTCGTCGGCAAAAGGTGCGCTCCACCTGGACAACGCTGTTCTCAAGCTTAACCGGACGAGATAGCGATGAAGAAGATCGTGACCCGCTGGAAACACTTGAGGTAGAATCGAACAATAGCGTAGGCGACACCCCACCCGCGCAATTGGAACAAAAACAAGTGCTTGGAGCGATCGAGGCAGCCGTGAAGAAACTCCCAACGCGTCAACGGGAAGCCTTCCTGCTGCGTTATTGGGAGGAGTTTGATGTGGCTGAGACCGCTGCTGCGATGGGGTGTTCCGAAGGCAGTGTAAAAACTCACTGTTCTCGCGCAGTGCAAGCCTTGGCCGTCACGCTAAAAGCTAAAGGTATTACCCTATGAACGAGCTGGAATTCGCCAAGAAAGTTGCGCAGCAACTTAATCGCAGTGCCCAACAATTACACGCCGTTCCCCTTGCTCGATTGAAGGCGGCGCGCGAGCGCGCCCTGGAAGCCTACCGTAGCGAGCCTCTGTTAGCCCATGTCGGCGGGTCGACCGGTGAGAGTTGGAGCGATCGGCTGTTGCACCATCCGCGCCTGGCCTGGGGCGGCTTTGCCGCGCTGCTCGCACTGGCGATCGGTATCAATTTTTGGCAAGCAACCGAGCGAGAAAGTTCGCCCATCGACGCGCAGATTTTGGCGAGCGACCTACCGCTGCACACCTTCACCCAACAAGACTTCGACGCATGGTTAAGAGACAACTCCAAGCAATAGCAATGGGCCTGGCACTGTCCGGGGCGGTCAACGCCCAGGATTGGAACAGCATTGGCAGCGCGGAGAAATCCGTGCTCGCGCCGCTATCCGGCCAATGGGCTGCGTTGCCACAGGAAGAGCGCACTCACCTACTTGAAGCAGCGAAGCATTATCCCAAGATGTCCCCCGCCGAGCAGGATAAATTCCGTGCGCGCTTACCGGAGTGGGGCAAACTCGATCCGGCCGCGCGCAAAGCGGCGCGGGAGAACTACGACAAGATCAAGAACTTACCGCCCGAGCAGCAGAAAAAAGTAATGGAAAAACTGCGCTCGCAAGAGCGCTAGTGCGCAACGCTTCCCCGGCCGGGCGCGCGACGGCCGTTAGACAATTTCCTGCCGCGCTGTCATGCTCCCTCCAAGCTTTATCCGACGCATTCTGTGCATGATTTACGACGGCCTACTCCTGGCCGCCATGTTATTTGTCGCCGGCTTCGCCTTCATCTATGCGGCCGATTACCCCAATCATCCTGGGCTGCGGCCACTGTTGCAGGTTTTCTTGCTGGCGATTATCGCAACGTATTTCTGCGGGTTCTGGTGTAAATCGGGCCAAACGCTGGCGATGAAAACCTGGCGCATTAAACTGCAAAATCGCGACGCTGGCTTGCTTTCGCCAAGTCAGGCGCTGCTGCGATTTGCCTTGGCGGTCGCCGGATTCGCCCTGGGCGGGCTGACACTTTGGTGGGCGCTATTTGATCGCGAACAGCAGTTTTTGCATGATCGCCTGAGCGGCAATCGCTTAGTGGTCGTTCCTCAACAATAACGACCCTGCCAGGAGGCTGATGGCGCGCGCCTCCTGGCAGGGCATCACCTGGCCGGGTGGCCTACGAGGTGGCCTAGGGCCAGGGCCAGAGCCCTCTGGTACTCGGTCATAGGCCGATCGCTAACGCCGTTCTACATACTTCATCATGGAAACGGCAATCGCGAGAAACAGCAGCGTCGGCAATGCGGCGCTCATGAAGGGATTCCAGTCGTTTAGCACGCCAAGGTTCGAGAACAATCGATTAAGTAAATAAAATCCGATGCCGAGCATGATGCCGCTGAAAATTTTGCCGCTTAACCCACCGCTGCGACGCTGATAAATGGCGAACGGCAGCGCCAATGTCATCATCACCAGCAAGGCAAACGGATGAATGATTTTCGTCCACTTGGCGATTTCGTAGCGCGTGGTTTTTTGTTTGTTTTCGCGCAAATGCTCTATGTAGGTAAAGAGATTCCACACCGACATATTTTCCGGCACCACCAGCAGCACCGACAAAATTTCCGGCGTGACGACCGAATTCCAGGTCGCGTCCGCGAGTTTTTTCAGCGCTACCGTGTTGCCGCTAAATAAGGTTTGATCGACGTCACTAATGCGCCAGTTGTTCTCACCGCGATACTCGCCGCGCTTCGCCAAGCTGATACTTTTGAGGCGGTGGGCGTCATCGAATTCATAGATCTTGAGATTTCGCAGCGTCGTGTCGGGCAACATTTCCTGCACGTTAACGAAAGTTTTTGCATCCTTTACCCACAGGCCTGAGCGGAACTCCTGGGCGATTAACGCATTCATCGCCTGCAGACGATATTTCTGCGCGATACGATCGGAATATGGCGCGATCACATCGCCGAATACGAAATTGATGGTCGCGAACACTACGCCGATGGCGATTAGCAACTTCATAATCATGGCGAGGGAATAGCCCGACGCGCGCATCACCGTGAGTTCGGAATGGGTCGAGAGTTGCGTCAGTGCGAAGATCGTGCCGATCAGTGCCGCGATGGGAAAGAGTTGATAGACGTGGCCGGGCAAGGACAGCCACACGAACAGAAACATTTGCGGCAAACGATAGCTGCCCTTGCCCAGTTGCGGCAGCTCGAAAATGAGATCGAAGAACGCGTACAGCATCAGCAGCGCCACCAGAACGAGGGCCGTGCCGGCGACGACTTCTTTCGCCAGGTAGCGTGCGAGGATGCCCAATATGAATTACAACGCTTTTTTTAACTGCTCGAGAATTGCCGGATTTTCCAAAGTCGAAATGTCTTGCGTGATTTCCTCGCCCGTCGCAATCACGCGCAATAAGCGCCGCATGATTTTCCCCGAGCGCGTTTTCGGTAGGTTGTCGCCGAAGCGAATGTCTTTCGGTTTGGCGATCGGGCCGATTTCCTTGCCGACCCAGTCGCGTAGTTCCTTCGCGATGCGCAGCGCCTCGTCGCCGGTTGGCCGCGGACCTTTGGTCACAACGAAAGCGACGATGGCCTCGCCGGTTAGATCGTCGGGGCGCCCGACCACTGCGGCCTCGGCGACGAGCTTGCTGTTCGCCACCAGCGCCGATTCGATTTCCATGGTGCCCATGCGATGGCCGGAGACGTTCAGCACATCGTCGATGCGGCCCATGATGGTGAAGTTGCCGGTATCTTTGTCGCGCACCGAGCCATCGCCGGCGAGATAAAGATTGCCGCCGAGTTCGTCAGGGTAGTAACTTTTCTTGAAACGTTCGGGATCGCCCCAAATGGTGCGAATCATCGCCGGCCATGGCCGTTTCACCACGAGAATACCGCCCTGCCCATTCGGCAAATCGTGCCCGGCCTCGTCGACAATCGCCGCCATGATGCCAGGCAGCGGCAAGGTGCAAGAACCCGGCACCAAGTGCGTCACACCGGGAAGCGGCGTAATCATGTGGCCGCCGGTTTCGGTTTGCCAAAAGGTATCGACGATGGGGCATCGTCCACCGCCGATGTTTTCGTGATACCACATCCAGGCTTCCGGATTGATCGGCTCGCCGACCGAGCCCAACAGCCGCAAACTGGACAAATTATAGTTGCGCGGATGCGCGCTGGGCGTGCCTTCCGAGGCTTTGATCAGGGAGCGGATCGCCGTCGGCGCCGTATAAAAAATCGATACTTGATGCTTGTTAATGGTGTCCCAAAATCGGCCGGCGTTCGGATAAGTCGGTACGCCTTCGAACACGATTTCCGTCGCACCCACGGCGAGCGGGCCATAGGTAATGTACGTGTGGCCTGTCACCCAACCGATGTCGGCGGTACACCAAAATATGTCGCTCGGCTTGATGTCGAACGACCACTTCATCGTCAGCGCCGCCCACAGCAAATAGCCCGCCGAGGAATGTTGTACTCCTTTGGGTTTGCCGGTGGAGCCGGAGGTGTAAAGAATGAACAGCGGATGTTCCGCGTCGACCCATTCCGGCTCGCAGCTTTCCGCTCTGCCGGCGACCAAGTCGTGCATCCAGACATCGCGACCCGCAGCGAAGTTGACGTTACCGGCGGTCCGCTGGTAGACAATGACGTTCTTAAGCACCTCGCAACCACCCAGCCCAAGCGCTTCGTCGACGATCGATTTCAACGGCAACGCCTTGCCGCCACGCATTTGTTCGTCGGCGGTGATCAACGCAACCGCGCCGGCGTCGATGACCCGTTCCTGCAAACTCTTCGCCGAAAAACCGCCGAACACCACCGAATGCGTCGCGCCGATGCGCGCGCAGGCTTGCATCGCGATCACACCTTCAATCGACATCGGCATGTAGATAATGACGCGATCGCCTTTCTGGATGCCGAGGGACTTCAGCCCATTCGCAAACTGGCAGACCTTGCCATACAACGCCTGGTAGGTAATTTTTGTGACCTTGCCGTCATCCGCCTCGAAAATAATCGCGACTTTATCGGCATTGCCATTCTGCAAATTTACATCCAGGCAGTTGTAGGAAACATTCAACCGGCCATCGTGGAACCAGCGATAAAACGGCGCGTTCGATTCGTCCAGCGTTTGCGTAAACGGCGTGTGCCATACGAGATTCTCCCGGGCAAGCCGCGCCCAAAATCCGGCGTAGTCGCGCTCCGCCTCGGCATTCATCGCGTGAAAAACGGCGCTGGAGATATTCGCTTGTTTCGCGAACGCCTCGGGTGGCGGAAATGAACGCTTCTCGTGTACAACGGACTCTATGTTGGCCATCTATTTTTCCCTGGGAAATGCGGTTGAAACGATTTGGGAATTATACCGTGGCCGTTAGGACGCGCGTTGCGTTAGATCAGTGATTTTGCTATTTAACGAATTGTCCCAGGCGATGGCTGAAGACCCTTATAGATACTAGCTCTCCCGGAATGCACGGTGGAGCGCCGCTCTCCCATTGCCTCCCAGGGCATCGGATTGAGCGTTTGTCGATCATCAATGTCCCGTGGCATGATAGAAGCTTGGGGGATCGTAGTTAGCCGCAAGAGCCTGGCAGCGGAGGATGAATGGCTTTTTTCACTTTTGTGGCGATGCCGTTTGGGATTAAGCAGGGCATCGATTTCAATCGCGTGTTTCGCGAGTACATCGAACCGGCGCTGACGGAGGCGCACTTTGAGGTATTTCGCGCCGATGAAGAAATGCGTGCGGGCAATATCCGCACCGATATGTTTCAGCAATTGCTGATTGCCGATCTGGTCGTAGTCGATCTTTCAATCGATAATCCCAATGTTTGGTACGAGTTGGGCGTCCGTCACGCGCTGCGTTCCCGCGGCGTGATTCAGATCATCACGCAGCGTGAGCAAATGCCGTTCGATGTGTATACCGATCGGGTGATTCGCTACCACACCAAGGATGGCGTGCCGGATGCGGAATTTTTGCCGCACGACAAAACCAAGCTGGCGCAATTTGCAATGGAGACCATGGCCTCATGGCACGGGCGCAAGGTGAGTCCGGTCTATCATTTGCTGAGCTACCTAAAAGAGCCTGACTGGAAGACCTTGCGTGTGGGTGAGGCGCAGGAATTTTGGGAACGCTACGAGCGCTGGGAAGAGCGCATCGAAATCGCGCGCGACAAGCGCCGTCCCGGCGACATCATGTTGCTTGCCGACGAGGCGCCGACGCAGGCCTTGCACTTAGACGCCCATCGCGCGGCGGGCAAGGCGTTGCTAAAAATGGGGCAGTTCGCCTTTGCCTTGCATCAGTATCAAGAAGCACTTGAGGTCGATGCGACGGATTTGGACAGCCAACAGCAATCGGCCATTTTGCTCGGTCGGACCGGCCGCAACCAAGAAGCCCGGGTCAAGATCGATAACCTGGTCGAGAAGTTTCCGAATAATGCCGAATGTTGGTCGCTCAAAGGACGCATCGGCAAGGAAGCCTGGATCGACACTTGGCGCAAGGCGGACGGCGCCACAGCGCAAATGCGCGCAACGGCGACCGAAGAAGTCGAATGGCTGGAAGAATCCATCGAAGCCTACAAGGCCGGCTTCATCCAAGACCCGGGCAATTTCTACACCGGCATCAACGCCGTGGTGTTGTCCTACTTGCACGAACATCTAACCGCTTCGAGCGCTTCGACAAAAGACCGCAAGGCGATGGAAGGCGGGGTGCGCTGGGTGGTGCGCTGCGCGAAAGAACGCGATAGCGCCAGCTACTGGGCGCGCGTGACGCTGGCTGATTTAGCGCTGATGAGCGCACCGAAAAAAGAAGTCGAGCGCGCCTATAAAGATGCCGTTGCGATCAGTAACAACAATTGGTTTGCCCTCGATTCCACTTGGCAACAACTGACGGTGTTGCGTGATTTGGCGTTTCGCCCCGAGGAAGTGGGCGTCGCACTTGATGTGATCGAGCGCGAGATCAATCGGTTAAAACCACCCTGGCAGCCGCGGTTGACCATTTTGTTCAGCGGCCATATGGTGGATAAGCCGGATCGCGAGAACCCGCGCTTTCCCGATAGCAAGTCTGGCCTGGTGAGCGGCGCGATTCTGAACAAACTTAACGATCTGGGCGCTGCCGAGACGGATTTGGCGATCTGCAGTGCTGCCTGCGGTGGTGATTTATTGTTCGCGGAATTGTGTCTTGACCGCGGCATGGAGGTACATCTGTATTTGGCAATGGGCGAACCGGAGTTTCTGGAACGATCCGTTAACTTCGCAGGCGAGAAATGGAAGAATCGCTATTTTCGTGTGAAAGACCATCTGAAATCGACACTATTTATCCTCACCGAGGAGCTTGGGCCGGGAGAGGCAAACGCCAATCCGTTTGCGCGCAACAATGTGCGCATGCTCTACAATGCCTTAGCATTCGGCGCCGACAAAATTCGCTTTATCGCACTATGGGACGGCCAAAAGGCCGACGGGACGGGCGGCACCCAGCATATGATCGAGACGGTCAAGAAACATCTGGGCCAGGTGTGGGTACTCGATACCCAGCAAATTTTTGCGTGAGGGCGCAATGACATTCGAAGATAAATTATCGCGCACCGGTCCGAAGCGTTTATTGGCGCTGGACGGCGGTGGTATCCGTGGACTGATCAGCGTCGGGGTGTTGGCGGCTATCGAGTCGAGGTTGCAGCGCCGATTCAAGCGCGGCGACGATTTCGTTCTGGCCGACTACTTCGACTATATCGCCGGCACCAGCACCGGCGGGATCATTGCCACCTGCCTTGCTTGGGGAATGCGCGTATCGCAGGTGCGCGAGTTCTATCAAACCAATGGCCAGACGATGTTTGACAAGGCGTCGATCCTGAAGCGCTTTCACTATAAGTACGACGACGAAGCCTTGGCGCAAAGACTACGCGAAGTGTTCAGCGAAAATGGCGCGCCGAGTACACTTGGTTCGACACGCTTGCGAACCCTGTTGATGTTGGTGATTCGCAATAGCAGCACCGACTCGCCGTGGCCGCTATGCAACTATCCGGCGGCTAAATATAACGCTCGCGACCGCGTCGATTGCAACCTCCGGTTGCCGCTATGGCAACTGGTGCGTGCCAGTACAGCGGCGCCAACTTATTTCCCACCCGAAGTGATCGATGTCGGCGAACACCGCTTCACGTTTGTCGATGGTGGCATCACGCCGTACAACAATCCGGCGTTACAGTTGTATTTGATGGCGACAGTCCCGGAATACAAACTCGCGTGGCCCACTGGTGAGGAAAATTTACTAGTTGTATCGATCGGAACGGGTATTAGTCCGGAGGCGAACGAAAATCTCGTGCCAGGGGAAATGAACTTGCTTTACAACGCCACCTCGCTGCCATCGGCGCTGATGTTCGGTGCGCTGTATCAACAGGATTTGCTCTGCCGCGTACTGGGCAATTGTTTGCACGGCGATAAATTGGATCGCGAAATCGGCGATTTGCGCGGTACGCCAAGCCGGGCGGGAACAAGCAAACAATTCACCTATGTTCGTTACAACGCCGAGTTGACCGAGGCGGGATTAGCCAAACTCGATTTAAAAGATATCGACGCGAAACACGTGCAGCAACTGGATTCCATTACATACATGTCGGAGCTCACGCGCGTCGGTGAGGCGGTGGGGCGGCAAGTAAGCGAAGCGCATTTTCCGACGGTGTTCAACTGTTAATGAGGTAAGTATCTATGGCTGGCATCTTCATCAGTTATCGCGAGCGCGATTCAAAGGGGTGGGCGCTGAGCTTGCGCGACCGCTTGGTCGACGAGTTTGGCGAGGCGCGGGTGTTCCTCGACAAAGACACATTGAAGGCGGGGAAATGGAAAGATCAAATCGAGCAGGCTTTGGGCGATTGCAATATCGTTCTCGTGGTGATCGGGCGTGGCTGGCTGAATGCCCAAGACGATGAGGGTCGCCAACGGCTGATGTCGGAGGATGACGTGCATCGGCGCGAAATTGCGTTGGCCCTCGCTCGGCCTGACGTGACCGTCATTCCGGTGGTGGTGGACGGCGCGACAATGCCGAAGCCCGACCAATTGCCGCAAAACATACGTGATTTGATTCAGCAACAGTCCCGCGCGATAAGCGACAGCGCGGCCCACCGTAAAGTGGATTTGGACGGACTCGTGGCGGATATTCGGCGCGTCGGCCGTTTCGAGCCCAAGCCGGTATCGACGTCCACCCTTACGCCGACACCGCCCTCGGCGCCGATCAAGAATAGTGTCAAAGTCATAGCGGCTCTGTGTTTACTCGCCTTGATCTTTTTTGCCGCAATCGCGGAAGAGGGCATGGACCACGATACTAAAGTGGGGGGGATCTTATTCGGCGCTATTGCGCTTTGGCTGGCGGTGAGCGGATTTAAGGACATCAAAGCGGGCCTGGTGAAAGGGCGCGGACGGGCCATTGCGGCGATGGGTTTGAGTGGTTTGGCGACGTTGGGAATGTTCGGCGCGTTGACCCTGACCGAACCGGCAGTTACTCCGAACGCAGATAGTCTGGGCCCCTCAGCGGCGATTGTTGCCCCCCAACCCTCGCCAACGTATCAACCGCCGCCGACACAAACGCCCACCGCACCACCCGCGCTGGGTCCGAGCGCCAAGCCGGCCAAACCGGCGAGTCGGCAAAAGTCCGCACCGGTTGAGCGGATTCAAACAGCGAATTTTCAGGGCATTTGGCAGGACGAAAACGATGGGTCGATCTTCTATGCGATCCGTCAGGAAAATAACCTCGCCCGTTTGCAGGAATATAACGCGCTAGGCGTTCTGTCGTTCGACGCTATCGGCAAACCCACAGGAAACGAATTGATGATCGATCACCCGATGTTGGTCGTCAATTTGGCCCTATCGGACAATGGTCAACAAATCAATGGAAGCGTAAAACAAAAGGCGAACGGATTTAGTAAACCCATATTGCTTAGAAAAGTAAACCTCGAGTCCCTCGACACTCAATTCGCCGAATTGTTGCGTCCGCTGGTTGAATAGTGCCGTATTTGTTGTGACGCAGATCGTCAGTCTTGCACCGTTGCGTTATTCTGGCATCAGATCAACCGATGACCGGCGCATCATTTTTCTTTCGTGTTATCCTACGTGTTAATGGAAATAACGTATATAATTTAAACAGTTAAACGGAAAAATAGCTGGCTCACCCACTCACATTCAATGTCGGCTGATTGAAAAACCGAATCTGGCTCGTTAATTGCTACATTAAAAGTATAAAACGCCCGCTTAACAATTTAGTTGCAAAACATTTTGGAAAATGTTATCACCAGCAGATAACAATCGGCCTTCCATTGAAAAATGAGCATTCCCCAGTCAACCAAGACGCAATTTACCGCCCCCAAGTGTGAGGAATACAGCAATGAGTTCCGCTAACCGTGGCGGCCATTTAACTTCGCGAGACCATATGTCCATCCACGAGATTCGATCAGCGTCGTCCTACCGAAGCACTGTGCTGGTGATCGATGACCAATCGACGGGGCGCGTCATTCTCGAAGAAATTGTTAAAGGCGTAGACCCGAGTATCCAAGTACAAACGTTCGCCGATCCGTTAGCCGCGATTGAATGGGCGAAAACCCATCCCGTGGATTTAGTGCTTACCGACTATAAAATGCCGCAATTGGATGGCGTCGAAACTATCCGTCGCATTCGCGGCATTTATTCATGCATGGACGTGCCGATTATCGTCGTTACAGTACTTGAGGATCGCGAGATTCGTTACAAAGCGCTGGAAGCCGGCGCGACGGATTTTTTAACCAAGCCCGTCGATCAATACGAATGTAGGGCGCGTTGCCGCAATCTGCTAACGATGCGGCGACAGCAGATCGTCATCAAGGATCGCGCACGATTGTTGGAGCAGCAGGTGACTGAGGCCGTGCGCGACATTCGTCTGCGCGAAGTTGAAACGATCTTCCGACTCGGTAAAGCGGGTGAGTTTAGGGATGAAGAAACCGGCAATCACATTATCCGTATGGCCAAGTATTCGCGCCTAATCGCCGAAGACTTAAGGCTGTCGGACGACGAATGCGACATGATTGAGCTTGCGGCGCCAATGCACGACATCGGAAAGATAGGCATTCCCGATCATATTCTGTTGAAGCCTAGCGGTTTGGCCTCGGATGAAACGGCGAATATGCAGCGGCATCCGCGCATCGGCTTCGATATTCTTAAGGATAGCCCATCGAAATATCTGCGCATGGGGGCAGTGATCGCGCTAGGTCACCATGAAAAATTCAATGGCGAAGGTTATCCGAGCCGGTTAGTCGGCGAGGATATTCCACTCGCCGCGCGTATTGTTGCCGTCGCAGATGTGTTCGATGCGCTTACTTCCATTCGACCATACAAAGGGGCATGGAAAGTAAGTGAAGCGTTAGGCTATCTAACGCAGCAACGTGGCCAGCATTTCGACCCAAGGTGCATCGATTCCTTCATGCGCCAGTTAGATAAGGTGCTGGCTATCCGCGATAAATTTCAAGACCTTACGCGAAGTCAGGCAAAGCTCGTATAGCGGTCGGGCCAACCGATAATAACCATGTCAAAAGCGCTGCAGCTTTCTTGGCTGACCAAAATCAGAACGAAATTCGCATCCCGTACCGATACGGAACATGAGCAGGCATTGTTGCGCCTGGTTATCAGCGGTATTCTGATCGGTTATATTTTCCTTCGGTTGAGTGGAGAATCGAGTTCGCCTGGGTTAGCCGAATGGCGCTGGCCACTGTCGATCCTCTACCTCCTCGTAGCTAGCGGTATTTTGGCCTGGATACTCGCGTCACCGAACATCAATGTTCCGCGGCGGCTGTTTGGGGCAATCGCCGATTTGGGTATGTCGAGTTACGGCATGGCGGTGACCGAGGACGTCGGGAGCGTCATATTCGGCGTGTACTTATTTGTAACATTTGGTAATGGCTTTCGCTTCGGCAAACCCTATCTATTTTTTTCCCAGGCGCTGAGTATCGTCGGATTTTCCTTGGTGTTGGCAACCAACGGTTATTGGAAGTCCCACATAGTTTTGGGTCTCGGCTTATTGGCCAGCCTGGTCGTATTGCCGCTTTATGTAGCAACACTCTTAACGCGAATCACTGAAGCGCGCAAGCGAGCCGAGGAAGCCAGCGGCGCCAAAAGCCGTTTCCTTGCGGTCATGAGCCACGAAATGCGTACGCCGTTGAATGGCATTATCGGCATGAATGACCTGTTATCGTCGACCGATCTGAACGAGGAACAAAAAGATCTGGCGAATACGATGCAGAATTCGGCGAAAGTTTTGCTTTCTTTAATCGAAAATGTTTTGGATATAGCAAAGATAGAAGCTGGCAAGCTTACAACGGAAGTGATCGATTTCGACCTCCATGCGCTGGTCAACAACACCGCTAAGATATTGGCGCCACAAGCCCATGCGAAAAAATTGCAGTTGAATCTCCAGATCAACCCACGCGCCGGGTATTTGTTGAAAGGCGATCCCCATCAATTGCGCCAGGTGCTGATCAATCTAGTTGGCAATGCGATCAAGTTCACCGAGCAGGGTGAAGTTTTGTTGCGCGTGGGAATTGTTCAAGAAGACGCGACGGGTATTCGGTTACGGTTCGAGGTGATAGATACCGGAATCGGTATCCCGCTTGAGGCACAGGCAAGTATTTTTGACAGTTTTACACAAGCGGATCAATCCACGACACGATGTTACGGCGGCACAGGGCTGGGCACGACAATTTCAAAACAGCTTGTGGAATTAATGGGTGGAAAGATTGGACTTTCTAGCCAAGTGGGTAAAGGGACTGCATTTTGGTTTGAGTTACCGTTGCTCAAACAGCAAATGAGCGACGAAACTGCCGAGAGGATGTTCCGTCTCGATAATAGTCATGTGTTGGTGTTGACCCATTCAGATCAGGACGCATCGACAATCGGTGGATATTTAAGTGGTTGGGGGGCACGTTTCCAGCGCGTATCCAACCTCGCTGGCGCCCTTGAGTTAATAGATCGAGGCGAAGACCATTTTGATGTGGCGATCATCGACGCGACTACGATTGAAGATGAGAATGAAGCCGCCAGCCAAATTGGTAAGCGCAATAAACGTGGAAAGCGTATCGCCTTGTTATTGGTCAATACCCAGATGGCGCTGAACGTCGATAAAGAATTGAGCGCGTCGGGCTTTTCCGCGCTATTAGAAAACGCCAGTAACAAAACCCTGCTATTCAATGCGATTCACGCGGCGGCAACCGTCGTGGATGAACAGACTTCGGCAGCTGTCATTCCTCTCACGCGCAGATCGTCCGAGCAAATCCGCGAGGCGAATCGCCTACGCATACTGGTTGCCGAGGACAATCCGACGAATCAAAAAGTGATCCACAAAATATTGGAACGCGCTGGACATGTGGTTCAAATCGTCGAAAACGGCGAGGCCGCGCTGGATGCGTTGGAGCAAAACGAATTCGATATTGTTATTGTCGACATGCACATGCCTATTATGGGCGGAGTCGAAGTCGCGAAGTTTTATCGCTTCGTTGATCGCAAACTACCGCGCATGCCGTTTGTCATGCTGACCGCAAATGCCACTGCCGAAGCCATGGAGGAATGCAATCAAGCCGGAATTGACGCGTTCCTAACCAAGCCGGTCGAAAGCCGGGATCTCCTCGCGACCATTGCGCGTTTAACCGGCGACGAAAGATCAATCGCCGACGCGGAATCAACCAGTTCAGCGTGGTTGCACAGCACGCAAAGGCTCAGTCCGACGGAATCACAGTCGGATTTGTTAAACCTTGTTACGTTGCGCGATCTGGAACGACTTGGCAATGATAGCCGTTTCTTAGCGAGTCTAATTAACGGTTTTCTTGTCGACAGCGAAGCGTTGATGAAGAAAATGCAGACCGCGCTGAACGACGAGGAGTACGAACAGTTCAAAGACCTGGCGCATGGGCTCAAGGGCAGCGCGGGAAGCGTCGGCGCGACGGCACTGTTCAAGGTGAACTCGAAAGTCTTGAACGTTTCACATAAAGATTGCGCGCGCGAGGGCGTACGGCTGCTCGCCGAAATCAAATCAATTTTCAGCGAGACACGAGTGGCGCTCAATGATTACCTGGAGCGCGGCGAAAAAGCCGTCGTCTAGGCTGCTGCCTGCTCCAACGTCGCGTCCGTCGCCACTTTAGCAAATTTCTGTTGTGCCCGGACGAGGCGCTCCATCATTCTTAGATCCCTGGCCTCAAGTCGGAATGCCGCATCAACCCAGATCTTCGTGACATCGATTAATGTCTCGTAACGAATCGGCTCGCAGTGCCGACGAACTTGGGCTAAGGCATTCATCGTATTTTTACGACGGCTTTGTTTTTTGATGTATTCGTACAGTGCCGCTTCTCCCTGGCCGTCCTCGGCAACAACATCCACCAGGCCGATCTCGAATAGTTCCTCGGCTGTGTAGATACGTCCACTCAGAATGAAATCTTCCGCCCGCTTCACACCGAGACGGCGACCAATCAAACTGTATGCTCCCATGCCGGGGAAAAGATTGAAAAGCACTTCGGGCAAGCCCATTTGCGCGCTCTTCTCGGCGATAATAACGTCGCTGGACAACGCTGCCTCAAATCCGCCGCCGAGTGCGTCACCTTGCACTAAAGAAATTGTCGTAATCGGTAAGTTGTAATTGATAATGTTCGGGTACAAGACATCGATACACGCTTTAGCATAGCGAAAAAGTTTTTCCCGCTCGCCGTTGACGATGAGGTTGCGAAATAGGCTAAGGTCGCCGCCAAGATTGAATACGCCTGGAACCTTCGATGCAAGTACGAAATAGTCGATTGAGCGCAATCGTCCTCGGGTCGCCAACACGCCGCCAGAGCTTTGAATGATTGCTTGGTAGTCGCGCATGTCGGCCAGAATTCCGGTGGAAAAACAAGGCACGGGTTGCGGGTTCATGTGAGCCCACAGAACCCCATATTCGTGATCAAAGCGAGCAGATAATTCACGGTAATTTTGATCAAACAAATTGATCTGTTCGGATATTGCGTTCATGTGAGCACCTATTTGGTTAAGTTTTGGATTAGGTAGGGAATACGTTAAGAAGAAATTCAGCCCAGCCTGGAATGTCTTAGACCGCGCGTTCTTGTCGATAATGCCGCATTTTTGTTAACTCTGGTAAATTAGCTAAAGTGTCTGTTGGTTGGGTCGGCGAAATTACACTACAACCATTCTCAGCGTACTATTTCTTCCTCCGCAGCCGCACAAAGCACCTAATCGCGGCAAAGGAATAGGACACTATGGCGATTACACTAGCAAAAATTTGTTAATAATTGCAAACTTTTTTAACGATAGGTTTTCCGGCTGATAATGCCACCGAAAATTTTCCGATCAAAAGTCGGTAGAGTTTTATAACTCATTGATTTGGATAAATATGAATCACAATACCGCGCCGCCGTCGGATTGGGTCAAGCGCTGGTGTCTCGCTATCGAGGTTGGTGGCCGAGTGCTCGACCTGGCGTGCGGTTCGGGGCGTCATACGCGCCTATTGCTGGAATGCGGTTACCGCGTCCAGGCGGTTGATTTGGATATCTCCGAATTGGCTGATTTGAACGGACGAGCAAACTTCGAATTATTGCAAGCAGACCTGGAACACGCACGATGGCCATTCGACAATAGTTGCTTTGATGCCATCGTCGTAACCAATTATTTGCATCGACCGCTTTTTGCGCATCTGATCGCGTCGCTAAAACCCGGTGGCGTTCTAATTTATGAGACATTTGCCTCGGGCCACGGTCAGTTCGGTCGGCCAAGCAATCCAAATTTTTTACTGCAACCGGGCGAGTTGTTGGCTGCGGTTGAAGGTTCGCTGCGCGTGATCGCCTTTGAAGATGTTTACGTTGAGAATCCGAAACCGGCGCTTCTTCAAAGGATTTGCGCGGTGCGTAACGGCGGGCGCCCGCGCCATTTTCCCGTGGCTGGTAATTAGGGTAAACTCGCGCTTTATTTAATTATTTTGTCATGATTCAGGGAAGCATAGTAGCCATCGCGACGCCGATGTTCCCCGACGGGGACATCGACTACGGGCGGCTAAAGGATTTAGTCGAGTTTCACGTCGTCGCAGGAACGGATGGCATCGTTGCGGTCGGCACGACCGGCGAATCCCCCACCGTGAGTATGGAAGAAAATGTCGCCGTTATCGGCGCCGTCATTGAATATGCCGCCGGCCGAGTTCCAGTCATTGCCGGCACGGGCGCCAACTCCACTAAAGAAGCGATCGAACTGTCGCGCCACGCTAAGGCAATCGGCGCGAAGTGCAGTTTATCTGTCGTGCCGTATTACAACAAACCGACCCAAGAGGGAATGTACCAACATTTCAAGGCGATTGTGGAGGCAGTGGATTTACCACAGATTCTCTACAACGTACCGGGCCGCACGGTTGCTGATTTACACAATGACACGACCTTACGGCTGTCTCAAGTTCCCGGTGTGATTGGAATTAAAGATGCAACTGGCAATTTAGAACGCGCCGCCGATCTGGTGCGCCGCGCGCGGAAAGATTTTGCCTTGTATAGTGGCGACGATGGCACCGCGCTGGCATTCATGATGATGGGTGGCCACGGCGTTATTTCTGTTACGGCCAACGTCGCGCCGGCGCTAATGGCAACCATGTGCCGCGCGGCGCTACGAGGCGACTTCGCCGCCGCGCGCGCCGCCAACGATAGCTTGCAGGCGCTGCACCGTGATTTATTCGTCGAAGGTAATCCTATTCCGGTGAAATGGGTGCTCGAACAGATGGGGCGGATTGGTTCCGGAATGCGCCTCCCCCTCACCCCGTTGTCGGACAATTACCACAGCCGCTTGCGCGAGGCGATGCGGGCAGCCGGAATCCATTAATGCCCAATAAATCGCCAACTCATTTCACCC